>CATWLR010000179.1:0-3465 GCA_958351665.1 Veillonella infantium
GCGGGACACCCTGATTAAAAGTCAGGTGCTCTGCCAACTGAGCTAGTGAGTCATGTTGGCAGGGGTGGCTGGGATCGAACCAGCGCATAACGGAGTCAAAGTCCGTTGCCTTACCACTTGGCGACACCCCTACAGTGATTATGATGTGTAGGTTATGGGGTGAGTAGTGGGGATCGAACCCACGCGTAACGGAGCCACAATCCGCCGTGTTAACCGCTTCACCATACCCACCACCTTGTAGGTATCGAAGACGTTGTCTTCGTAACAAAGAGAATTATATCTGTTCTAGAGATTTGTGTCAACACCTTTTTCTCAATTTCATTTAACTTTTACAATTAAAATCAAGAAATGTATTATCTCTAATATAAACTCTTTAGCCTTATATACATAAGGAAGCACTTCGGAAGCAAAGGCCTCACGAATGGTGCTTCCCTATTATACATATAAATTACTTAGTTGGCAAATAGTTTTTTACAAAATTTGGCAAAGCAAAAGCAGCCTTTTGAATTTCAGCATTATAGTACTTAGTTTCAAAGTTTTGTTCACGGTTTGGAGTCCATGTTAATGGATCATATGTTTTGGAACCCAACGTGAAGCAATGCATGCCTGCTGGGTAAATTGGAATAAATGCAGTATATAAACGTGCAATTGGGAAGTGATTATTTACATACCCAAATACTTTCTCTACAAGCGGTTGATGCAACATAGGAGATTCTGTTTGTTGCACAAACAAGCCGTCTTTTTTTAGAGCTTTCAAGGTATTCTTATAGAACTCTTCAGTGAATAGACCTTCACCTGGACCAATTGGATCAGAGCAGTCTACTATAATTACATCATAATAATCTTCTGCTTCTGCCATGAAACCAATACCATCGCCAATTTTTACAGTTAATTTTGGATGGTTTTCAATCATAGCTTTAGCAATAGTTGGTAAATATTGTTTTGCCAACTCTACTACCTTGCCATCGATTTCAACCATTGTTACTTCTTTTACACAGTCGTGACGTACACATTCTCTAGCTACGCCACCATCACCGCCACCGATGATCAGTACTCGTTCAGGATTTGGATGTAAGAATAATGAAACATGACTCATCATTTCATGGTAGATGAACTCTTCACGTTCAGATGTTTGGAATACGCCATCTAATGCGAGCATTGTACCATACTCTTTAGATTTAAATACTTCAATTTTTTGGAACTCAGATTCACCTGAATATAATACTTCTTCTGCTTCAGCGCTGAGACGTAAATGAGGAGTTTGTTCCTCTGTAATCCATTGACTCATGTAGTACCTCCTACTTTTATACTACAATACGCACCGCAGGTTATTGCGATGCGTATGTATATTACTTTAATTGCTCTATTACTTAACCTTTACGGCTAATATAACAGAAACCGCCACCTAAAATGGTATCTTTCATCCAATTCGCTAACGAAAAATCTCGGATCTCACCTTCATCAAAGATGCCACATCGAATATCATCGCCATCCCTAAAAATCTTGTGAATTGGAACCCAATGCCATGTATAAAGAGCCTTTTCCTTGCCCTTATGACGATTCAAAAACGCCACAGGCACATCTTGTGCCAATGCATCATGAATAAACTGAGCTGCTGCCTCTACCTCTACACGAGAAGCACAGAAAGGAGACACATTTAACATATGTACATCATATGACAAGCCTTCGTCTTCTAATAAACGAACCAGGCCTCGTTCCATCCATTGCGTTTTATAGACACCACCACCGAAGCGTGGCTTTACATATTTCCAAACTAAGTTCATCCGTTCTAAAGCAAGCGTTTGATCGGATGTGGTTTCTAAATCTAATAAGCCATCCCTAAATAGCGAATAACTCAAAACTTGTGATGCCGATGTAGGACCACAACCAGACAGGCGTTGCCACTCATCTGTGAACCACTCTTGGTCATACCCATATGATGTCTTTCCGTCTACATCAATATATAGCCATTCCGGATGTTTAATAGATACATCATTCATGAGATTAACCTTCGATTACTTCAACAGTTTCCATGATAGCACCTTGATGGATACCATCAACTACGTCCATACCTTCAATTACTTTACCAAATACTGTATGTACACCATCCAAATGAGGTTGTGGTTCGTATACGATAAAGAATTGGCTACCACCAGTATTAGGACCACGGTGAGCCATAGACAATGCACCACGTTCGTGTTTGTGTGGGTTACCAATTAATTCATCTTTAATTGTGTAGCCAGGACCACCTGTACCATTGCCATTAGGGCAACCACCTTGAGCTACGAAACCAGGAATTACACGGTGGAAACGAAGACCATTGTAGAAACCTTTATTGATCAAATCAATGAAGTTTTGTACTGTGCCAGGAGCTTCTTTATCAAATAATTCAATTACAATATCGCCGCCGTCAGCCATATGGATTTTTGCTTTTTTCATTGTTCAGGTACCTCCAAAATTGTACGCAACACATGTGCTGCTAATATAAAACCTGCCACTGGTGGCACAAAACTACATGTACCAGGGCTTGTTGCTTCCCCACGGAACTGTGGCTTTGTTGGTTTTTCTGTAGAAAATAAAACTAATTGTTTTTTTATGCCCCGTTTTTTTAACTCCCGGCGCATAACGCGCGCAAGAGGACATGTATGAGACTTATTGATATCAGCAATCATAAGTTTTTCTGGGTAAAAGCGATTACCGCCGCCCATACAAGAAATAACAGGGATACTTTCACGTTGACAAACCTCAATAATATTCAGTTTTGCCGTTACCATATCGATAGCATCGATAACATAATCAACGTGCAAGCTTTGAATGAATCCAGGGTAACTTTCCTCAGTATACATAATATCATGAGTTTCTATCACCACATCCGGATTAATAGAAAGAGCTCGCGCCTTTGCTACCTCTACCTTACGCTCACCAATCGTGTCATGAGTCGTAATCATTTGGCGGTTCAAATTACTAGGTGCTATAGAGTCTCCGTCGATAAGAACGATCCGCCCAACCCCTGCACGTACTAGAGCTTCAAGAGCTCCACCGCCTACACCACCGACACCAAAGAGGGCTACAGAGGTATCCTTTAATGTTTGGATTTTATCTGGTCCAACTAACCATTCTAAACGAGTTAACATATATTCCATTAATATTTACCCGCCGGAATGATTTCTGTCCAATAACCGTCTGGATCGGCAATGAAGTAAATCCCCATATCAGCATTTTCGTAGGCTACAACATCCATCTCTTTGTGTTTTTTAAGAGCTGCTTCATAGTCATCTACATAAAATGCCAAGTGGAATTCATTATCTCCCAAATTATAAGGGCGATCCCAGTCACGCAACCAAGTAAGTTCTAGCTCATGCGCTGTATATGGACTTTTTAAATATACAAGGATGAAAGCACCACTTGGATCTTCCAAGCGGCGAGATTCCTCAAGTAATAAAGCCTCTTTATAGAAAGCTAAAC
>CATWLR010000180.1:0-3453 GCA_958351665.1 Veillonella infantium
TACTTATATCTGATGATAGTAGACACACTCTATGTAAAGGAATATTTATAGATTAAATATTATATGAATTCCTATAATGACAGAATACACTTCGCTGTATAAAAAGTAAACCCCAGACTATTGTCTGGGGCTACTTTGTACTGCATTGTACTGTATGTCACGTAGTTTGTCTTATTTAGTATATGTTGTGTGTGAGAAAGGTTGTTAGATATAAGGTGTAATATAACAGGTTAAGACATCATACGTTCCATCATATATTCAATTTCATCAGCACTCAAATTGTACATAGCTTGTACCATTCGATTTGCTGACTCACCAGAGGCACCGCTTTTCGCAATTTCAGCTTTTGCCTTAGCAATAAGGGCTTCCTTGCGTTGTGCTTCAGAATCTTCATCTGTTGGTACGGAAATATTAGCTTTACCTTGACCAATACCACGTACCTCTTGATTTGGATTATCTTTAGATGTTGTTTTAGTATCTTGGGCGGCCACCGCTTCCATAGCGAAGGAGTTTTTACCAGTCATGATATACTCCACAGCTTCCAAGGTACTTTGTGTAAGGTTTACAGTCCAAAATTCACCAGCTGCAGTCAATTTATAAAGTAACCCATTGTAAGCTACAAGACCACGTTCTTCCCATAATTTATAGAGCCAGTTTAATTCTTCTAGTCTTGGATCTAGTGTTACCAAACTCATAATATTGAGGAACCCTTGTTCAAGTTGGCTTACCACTTGATTTACAACGGGTTGTAACTCACTTTGTTTCATAAGAGCCATGAATGGTTTTTCACCGCGGCTAACCATATCTTCGTACGGCTTTAATGCACGATGAAGCATCATGCCATACCCATCGACATTACCACCGGCACCGCTACCGAATGGGAACATCGGTACGCCCGCTTTAGCTAAAATGTTATACAAGCTACGTTCACGGTTGTTTGCACTCCAGTGAGCCGCACTCAATCGACGATAGGAACGTTCATCAAGGTACTTACGACCGAATTCGAACATATCCCCTTGCATAGAAGTTGTCGCTGCCGCTGGCACCTTACCCTTTGCAATGTCTTTATTAAGATCACTGCCATCAAATACGTTCAATTGATAAAGGTCAGCACCATCTACGCCAGAACTTACTAAATCAGCTAAGTCTTGTTCCCAAACTTCCATAGTTTGACCAGGCAAGCCATAGATCAAGTCGATAACAACAGAACATTGTCCATACGCTTTTAGCGCAGCTAAACGTTCTAACACGGTTTCTTTCGTATCTAAACGACCTACCATTTGACGTACTTCTGTGTTGAAAGATTGTACACCAATAGACATGCGGTTTACGCCGTTTGCCATCCACACATCGAGATTTTCAGGAATCAAATCGTGAATACGGCCTTCTAAGGTAAGCTCATAATCGTTAGACAGTGGCAAATACTCTTTGATCGCCTTAAGCAATCTTTCAGAATTCGTTGGAGACAACGATGTTGGCGTACCACCACCGATAAATACGGCATGGATTAATCCATTTTTCAATCTTGGACGTTCACTAGCCATCTTTAATTCACTAATGAGTCCATCAATATATTGGTCCTCTACGCTTTGACTCGTACCATTTTGGAAGAAGCCACAATATGTGCATTTTGTCTTACAAAATGGAATGTGAATATAGGCGCATTGCATTTCACCCTTTTTAGGTGTGCCATTCATTAAGGTATCCCAAACGGCTTGTGTTTCCTTTGGAGAAACTAAGGTACCATTTAGCCCTGCATGAACAACCCGTTTATGAGGGAATGCACCACTCATCGGATTATCGCATTCTAAACCTAATTGTAGATTGCGTTGTTTCTCCGGAATGGATTCAAAGAAACTTGCTAAACTCATACTCCAATCCCCTTTCAGTTTAGGCTTGCAACTTTGCAAGTACAGATTTTGTAAATTCTTTTGCATTGGCAAAATCTTGTTCATCTGGATGCGTTTCAGCCGCTTTATGTAAGGCATCGCGTTCAGGGCTTTGACCATGAGCAGATCCAGGTGGGAACATTTTATACATCATTTCGATTACTTTAGGGTCGATTTTACCTTGGCATACGAATCCATCTACAAGGGACTCTTTATTTTGTAGTAATTCAGATGCTTTTTCAATACTTTCACGAGCATGATCAGAATCTGCATACATACCTAATGTAGCAAAGAATACGATGTTAGGATTCTTCAAAGTTTCAATCAACTTAGCTGCTTCTTTATTTGCTGTACCGCGGTCTACCCAGAAGCCTACGAATACTGTATCATAATCAGCTAAATTCTCTGGCGCTTCCTTTACAGGAACGCAAGGTGTACCTTCAGGCATTACGGAAGCCATTGCTTCCGCTACGCTTTTTGTATTTCCCGTGAGGGAAGAATATAAAATAATGGATTTCATAACTAGCTCCTTTAGTTCTTGGATGAATATATTACTAAAATAGATCTATTACATGGATACTTTTATTCTTCCTCATCATCAGAGGATTCGTGACCTCTAAACTCAACTGGTACGTTGACATCGATATCTTCGCCTGTTGGATTTCTATATGGTGTTGCGGCCACTACGGCAGACATTGCCGCATCATTGAATATTTCATTTGTAGAAGATACGATACTTTGTCCAATAAGACTACCATTTGTATCAAGTGTTACTTGTACAGTTACATCACCTTGTAATTTCCTTTTTAAAGCCATGGAAGGCATTTGCGCATTAGCTTGTACTCTTGCTCGGAACCCTTCCGCATCAAATGCGGCTTTTGCTGTGCCATGGTTGTTACCATTGCCATTTCCATTACCGTTGCCATTTCCCTGACCTTGGCCATCACCATTACCAGTGCCAACACCTGTGCCGTTACCACCGCCAGAGCCGCCACCATGTCCGGGGCCGGAACCACTTGCGGAATTATCACCAGCGGTATTACCTTTATGTTCGCCGCCTTTTTGGGGTACATCTACTGCATCAGGAATATCTGTTGCAGTAGATGGCTCTATATTCGCTACAACAGCCTTTGTTCTTGCCGCCACTTCATCAGCCGATAGTGGTTTAGGGAATAGGTCTGACCTATTACCGCCACCACCGCCGGCATGACCACTGCCGCCATCATCGAGTACACTTTGTGTAAGATCCACTTCATAGGTATCCATATCTTGAATAGCTGGAACGACCACAAAAAAGATGACCGCAATAAAGAGAGCAATGAGATGAACTACGGCGGATATAATGGCTGCTTTTTTCCATGATATGCCTAGTCCCATAGTTATCCTTTCTGTTCAGCTGCAATAGCCAAGCGTTTAACACCAGATTGTTTTAGCATATCCATGATCGCTACCACTTGGCCATGAGCTGCACGTTTGTCGGCTTGTAAGATAACACTAGCGTTAGGATTTTCTTGAATTCGTTGTTTAATCATAGCTTCTGCTTGATCAATACTCATTGGATTGT
>CATWLR010000181.1:0-3450 GCA_958351665.1 Veillonella infantium
AAAATCAAAAAAGTTGAGGACGTTCTCTCCGTTGGTCAAGAAATCGAAGTTAAATTACAATCCTTCGACGCTGAAAGCAACAAATTATCCTTGTCCTTAAAAGCTTTAACTAAGAGCCCATGGGACGTAGCTGAAGAAACATTGCATGTTGGCGATGTTATTAACGGCAAAGTTGTTCGTTTGGTAGCTTACGGTGCATTCGTAGCTGTTAACGACGACATTCAAGGTTTACTTCACATTTCTCAAATTACAAAACAACGTAATGCGAAAGTTGAAGACTACTTAAACCGCGGTCAAGAAGTAGAAGTTAAAATCATTTCTCTTAACAAAGACGAAAAGAAATTGGGTTTGGCTTTAACTGAATTGATGGAAGCAAAAGAAACTGCAGAAGACTCTGAATAATTCATTGTCTAATATAAGGCTAACCAAGGTTTCCTTGGTTAGCCTTTTTGCGTACCTTACATAGAATATGATAAAATATAGTAATGTATTAGATTAGATAATGAGGTGAAACCATGGCAAAACCATTAGTGGCTGTTGTAGGTCGTCCAAATGTAGGGAAATCTACACTTTTTAATGCCATTGTTAATAAACGAATCTCTATTGTTGAAGATATTCCTGGTGTAACACGGGATCGTATTTACTTTGACGCAGAGTGGTTAAATCGTGAATTTACAATGATAGATACAGGTGGTATCGAATTCATAACAGATAATAGTCATGTTATTCCTAAGATGATGCGTTTACAAGCAGAATTAGCAATTGAAGAAGCGGATGTAATATTATTTGTTGTTGATGGTAAACAAGGGATTGTTCCTGCCGATGAAGAAGTTGCAAATATCTTACGTGCTAGCGGTAAACCTGTAGTTTTAGTTGTTAATAAAATTGACAGTGTTAATCAAGAACCTAATATTTATGAATTCTATAATCTTGGCTTAGGTGATCCAATTGGTATTTCCGCTAAGAATTTAATGAATTTAGGTGACCTGCTAGACGATACAGTTAAACATTTCCCTCCAGTTGGTACAAATGTTGATGATGAAGATACTATTCATGTAGCGGTTATTGGCCGTCCTAATGTAGGCAAATCTTCTTTGACTAATGCCTTATTAGGGCAAGACCGCGTAATAGTATCTGATGTAGCAGGGACAACACGTGATTCCATCGATACATATTGGACTCATGGCGATCAAAAATTTGTCCTTATCGATACTGCAGGCATGCGACGTAAATCTAAAATCGAAGAAGCTGTTGAACGATATAGTATTGTGCGATCTTTACGCTCTGTAGACCGTTCAGATATTGTTGTTCTTGTCCTTGATGCTCAAGATGGTGTTACAGAACAAGATAAGAAAATTGCTGGTTATGCCTATGAAGCAGGCAAGGGTGTAATTATTGTTGTAAACAAATGGGATCTTGTTGAAAAAGATGATAAAACAACACTGCGCTTTACTGAAGATATTTATGATGAATTAGGGTTCTTACAGTTTGCGCCGATTCTATTTGCATCTGCATTGACAAAGCAACGTATTCATCGCTTAGCTGATATGTTGAAATTCGTTTCTGAACAACAGTATCGCCGTGTATCTACAGGTACATTAAATCAATTATTGCAAGATGCTCAAACAGTAAATCCTGTACCATCTCGTAATGGCAGAATTCCAAAGATTTACTATATGACACAAGCAAGTGTTAAACCACCTACTTTTATTTTATTTGTAAATGAACCAGAGTTAATTCACTTCTCGTATATGCGTTTCTTGGAAAATAGATTACGTGAGTCCTTTGGCTTTGAAGGAACACCAATTCGTTTAGTGTTGCGTGGTAAGAAACGGGATGATGAAGACTAATGGATATTATGGTTATCGTATATGCTATATTGGCATATCTTATTGGTTCAATTCCTAGTGGTTTAATTATCGGTAAAACCTTCTTTAATACAGATGTCCGCCAATATGGTTCTAAAAATATAGGTGCCACTAACACATATCGCGTTATAGGTCTCAAAGCTGCATTACCTGTATTTCTCTGTGATGCCTTAAAAGGCGCGGCTGGGGTAGTATTATTATCCTCTTATGGGCCTATGTATATGATCTTAGGTGGTATCCTTGCTATGATGGGCCATAACTGGTCTATATTCTTAGGCTTTAAAGGTGGTCGTGGCGTAGCTACAGGACTAGGTGTATTAATTGCTTTGTCACCATTAGTTGCTTTGATTGCCTTCTTGGTATGGGGCGTTATTGTCTATTTCACTAAGCTTGTATCACTAGGATCAATTATAGCTGCCGCTTTGGTGCCAATCTTAATGTATTTTACAGGCGAATCGTATTGGTTCGTTGGCTTTGGCGCTTTGGCTGCTTTGTTTGTCATTGTTCGCCATTGGGATAATATCAAACGTTTACTTGCAGGTAATGAGTTAAAAGTAGAACGTATCAAAAAGGATTAATATATGAATGTTGTTGTTGTCGGCTCTGGTAGCTGGGGTACTGCTCTTGCTATTAAATCCGTATTAGCTGGAAATACCACAACTTTATATTGTCGTCGCCCAGAATTTGCAGATCAATTAGCTAAAGATCTAGAGAATAAAGAGTATTTACCAGGCGTAACATTGCCAAATGAATTAGTATATAGTTCAGATCTTGCTACCTGTATTAAAGGGGCTGATATCATTCTCATGGTTACGCCATCTGTACATGTACGTACTAGTTTAGAGTCTATTAAACCATATGCTCATAAAGAACAATCGTATATACTTTGTTCAAAAGGTGTAGAGCGTACTACTGGTAAATTGCTGACTACAGTTATGAGAGAGGTTCTAGGAACAGTTGGATGTAATCTCGCTGTTTTGTCTGGTCCAAATCATGCGGAGGAAATCGGACGAGATTTACCGGCTGCATCTGTTTTAAGTACAGAAAATCTTGATGTGGCTACGATGCTACAGAAAGCATTATGTAGTCAAAACTTTAGAATTTACGCAAATACTGATATTACTGGTGTTGAGTTAGCAGGGGCTACAAAGAATATTATTGCTCTCGCTGCTGGTATTGTAGACGGTCTAAAGTTAGGGGATAACTGTAAAGCATTGCTCTTAACACGTGGGTTGCATGAGATGACCCGCTTTGGTGTAGCCTTAGGGGCACAAAAAGAGACCTATGCCGGCCTCGCTGGAATGGGTGATTTAATTGCTACATGTATGAGTCCCCATGGTCGCAATCGAGCAGCTGGCCAACAATTAGCAGATGGAAAGACGATGGATTATATTATTAATCATACGAATATGGTTGTAGAAGGCTTCTTTGCTACTGACATTATTTATAAAATGGCTTGTGAGCATCAAATCGAAATGCCTATAACTAAGGCTTTGTATGAAGTTTTATATGAAGAAAAATCTCCTGCTTTGGCTCTAGCTGAATTGATGGGACGAGATATTAAAATTGAAGTATCATAAAT
>CATWLR010000182.1:0-3438 GCA_958351665.1 Veillonella infantium
AATATGTAGCGCCACGTTCAACTGATGAAATTATGGCTGAGATTAAGGCGCTAGAGATTGAGTTAGATGGTGCTTTGGAAGAGGTGTTTAAATAATGCAAGCAATGCAGGATAGCAGTATACCATGGTTAGGGAGTGTACCAAGCCATTGGAAACGAGGAAAGTTAAAGCAGTATATTTTTGAAATTAGCGAAAAAAATTCTCCAGTTAAAACTACTGATATACTATCTCTGACTAATAAATTAGGTGTTGTACCTTACGAGGAAAAAGGAAACCAGGGAAATACAGCTAAAGAAAAATATGACGAATATAAATTAGCTTATCCAGATACTATAGTGGCCAATAGTATGAATATATTGATTGGGTCAGTTGGGTATTGCGCATATTTTGGTTGTGTGAGTCCTGTATATTATGTATTTAAGAACTTTAATCATGGAAATTTAAAGTATATTAATTACATTTTTCAAACTAATGAATTTCAAAAATGTTTAAGACAGTTTTCTAATGGTATATTAGAAATTCGTCAAAGGGTTTCAGCTAAAACAATTTTGAATCAAGACTTCTTTTTCCCTACCTTAGATGAACAAAATATGATAGTAGAGTATCTTGATACTAAATGTACTCAAATTGATACTATCATTGCTAAAGAGCAATCTGTTATTGAAAAGCTTCAGGAATATAAACGAGCTATCATTACTAATGCTGTTGTAAAGGGCTTGGATTTAACTGTTGAAATGGCAGACAGTGGTATTGAATGGATAGATTCTATTCCTAACCATTGGAAAATTAATAGACTTATATTTTCTGCATATATTAGGGCGCGATTAGGATGGAAGGGGTTAAAAGCTGATGAGTATACTAGTGAAGGTCATCCATTCCTTTCAGCTGTAAATATACAAAATGATAAGCTAGTATGGGAAGATTTAAACTTTATTAACGATAATAGATATGATGAATCACCCGAAATTAAATTAGAATTAGGAGATTTACTTCTAGTTAAAGATGGTGCGGGGATTGGTAAATGTGCTATTGTTGATCAACTTCCATATGGTACTGCAACTACTAATAGTTCATTGGGCGTTATAACACCTTATTCAGAACTTAATTCCATGTACTTATATTATTTTTTTGAGAGTGCTATTTTCCAGAATTATATTTCTCGAATTAAAAATGGTATGGGTGTACCACATTTAACTCAGGGTAATTTAAAAAACATAATGGTTGTTATTCCACCATATTGTGAGCAAGAAGCAATAGTTGCTTATCTTGACAATAAGTGTTCTAATCTTGATTCTATAATACAAAAAAAACAAACTCTCATTGATAAACTTAATGAATACAAAAAATCCCTAATTTATGAAGTAGTAACTGGTAAAAAGGAGGTGCCTCATGTCTGAATTTGATGTAAGGGAAAAGCGATTTGAAGATGATATTGAATCATTCTTATGTACTACATGCGGATATGTAAAAGGAAATCCGAAGATATTTAATCGTGAGTTAGCTCTTGATACTGAAACTCTGTTGGCTTTTATAAAACAAAGCCAACCAAAGAAATGGGAGCGGTATACGAAGTTATATGGAGACTCTTGTGAACAGCAGTTTTTAAAGCGTTTTAATGATTCTGTAGAGCATGATGGATTATTATCTATTTTACGTCATGGGTTTAAGGATAGAGGCATTACATTCCGCGTTGTGTATTGGAAACCAGAAACTTCCATGAATGAAACTGCAAGAGCACAATATGAGTCCAATATATTCCATTGTACTCGGCAGTTACATTATTCTGTATCGAATAACAATAGTGTAGACATTGTATTATTCTTAAATGGTATCCCTGTTGTTAGTATGGAATTGAAATGTCAGTTCACTGGGCAGAATGCAACTAATGCGATTTCTCAATATAAATTTGATAGATCTAATAAAAATCAAATCTTTAAGTTTAATCGCCGTGTGTTAGTTCATTTTGCAGTAGATTTAACACAAGTGCATATGACAACAAAATTAAATGGCAGTAGCACGTATTTTCTTCCATTTAATCAAGGCTCTAATGGTGCTGGTAATGTCGGAAGTGCTGGCAATCCTAATTCTGATACGTACGATACCGCCTATTTATGGGAGGCTGTTCTTCAACGAGATAGATTGTTAGAAATTTTGCAAAAATATATGCATTTATCTGTTGTGAAAGATAGTGCTGGTAATATTACTGATGAAATATTGATTTTCCCGCGCTTTCACCAATTAGATGTGGTAACAAAATTGTTAGAACATGTAAAAGAGAATGGTGCTGGGAACAATTACTTGATTCAACATTCTGCTGGCTCTGGTAAGTCTAATTCTATTGCTTGGTTGGCACATCGCTTGTCTGGTTTGCATGATAAGGATGATAAGAAGATTTTTCGGTCTACAATTATTGTTACTGATCGAAAGGTGTTGGATAGTCAATTACAGAATACGGTCTCTCAATTTGACCACACTCCAGGGGTTATACAGCGTGTAGATAAGACCTCTAAACAGTTAAAAGAAGCTATTGAAAGTGGTACGCCTATTATCATCACTACATTACAAAAATTTCCTGTTATTTATGAAGAGGTAAAAGCACAAAGTTGTAACTTTGCTGTCATTGTAGATGAAGCGCATTCTTCTCAAACTGGATCTGCAGCTCGTAAATTAAAACAAGCCCTTGCAAATACAGAAAAAGCTCTTCAAGAATATGCTGATTGGGCTTATGAAGATGAGGAAAATGCTTTAGATGAAGAAGATAAACTCGTTAAGGAGTTAGTTGCACAAGGTCAGCATGATAATCTGTCTTTCTTTGCTTTTACTGCAACACCTAAAGCAAAGACTTTGCAACTATTTGGTACTCGTGATGAAATGGGAGAATACCATCCATTCCATATCTACTCTATGCAACAAGCAATAGATGAAGGGTTTATTCTTGATGTCCTAAAAAATTATATGACCTATAATACATACTATAAAATAGCGAGTCTCGTTGATGTGGATATTGAATTGGATTCAGCAGCTGGAATGAAAGCTATTCGTAAATTCCAAACCTTGCATCCTCATAATATTACGCAAAAAACAGCGGTTATGTTGCGTCATTTTATGGATGTTACTAGACATAAGATTGGTGGTCGTGCAAAGGCCATGGTTGTTACACCATCAAGACTACATGCAGTTCGTTATGTTCAAGAGTTTCGCCGTCAGATAGAACAAATGGAACGTCCAGATTTGGAAGTGTTGGTAGCCTTTTCTGGTGAGATTGATGATAATGGGAGAACCTATACGGAAGAGTCTTTGAATATAGATAAAGAAGGCAATCACATTAAGGAAAAAGCCTTACCAGGCACATTCCATAACGATGAATATGGCATGCTCATCGTTGCAGAGAAATATCAGACTGGTTTTGATGAGCCTTTGTTGCATACTATGTTTGTGG
>CATWLR010000183.1:0-3413 GCA_958351665.1 Veillonella infantium
TGAGTACCTCTGCCATTTGCTCACGGTTATGTGGCAAATGGATTGTTGTAGACTGCTGACGTTTATAAATGTCTGTTAAGTACGCGAAAATCTTCTCGCGCATACCTTTCAAGGTAAGATAATGAACCTTTCTTGTAAGGAGAATAGCTTTTTCAGATAAGTCCTCTAATAGGTTAGATAAGATTTTAGTTTGGCATTGTTGGCAATCAGGCAATGTATCAATAAATGTTTCGAGCGGAATGAACATAATTTTTGTAGCCTTCGTAGCTTTAATAGTAGCAGGCCATAGAGGTTGCTTACTAAATAGCAATGCTTCACCAAAAATATCAGACTGTTCAAGGTTAGCCATAATAACGCGTTGGCCCATAACATTTTCACGTGTCAGTAACGCACTGCCTTCGAGAATAACCCCAATGCCTTCCATAGGATCCCCAGAGAGGGCAATAAAATCATTTTTCTTATAGCTATGCACAATAACCTTCGCATTATGTAAATAGCTGCGTAGTTCAGGTTCGCCCAGCTTATTAAATAAAGGACATTTAATTAGGGTAGGTAGATATTGGTTGATAATATCATTTGAAAGTATTTGCTTCATGAGCACCTCCGATGTGACGAAGTCTATAGTAAATTTAAATGATTATTGTATAATAATAGTATAAGGTCAAATGACCTACCTGTTCCACAAGGGGAGCTAGGTAAAAATTTTGAAAAAGTTTTTTATTTGTTGCTCAAGCTACAGAAATTGTATCATCTTTACGTTATACTTTCAAATGTAATCAATCAGACACCTGATAATTCATCAGTGTAATGTATAGGTTTTATATTATCTAGCTTGAATGCGAGGAAGTCTCGCAAAGGAGGATTTTTAAATGAGCATGTTCTGTTATCAATGCGAACAATCTGCTGCACCAGGCGGCTGTACTGTACAAGGTGTATGTGGTAAAACTGCACCAGTTGCTAACTTACAAGACGAATTAACTGCTGCTTTAGTTGGTTTAGCACGCGCTTTAGACGTAAAAGGCCAAACTAAAGAAGGCGTTGACTATTTAATGCGTGGTTTGTTCATGTGTGTAACAAACGTAAACTTCTCTGAAGACCGCGTTCAAGAATTCATCGACGAAGTAAACGCTTATCATGCAAAAATCGATAGCGCAGCTCAAAACTTCGATTGGGAACAATTGTGGAAAGGTGAAGAAGATATCGTATCCCTTCGCTCCACATTATTGTTAGGTATGCGTGGTATGGCTGCTTATGCATGGCATGCTGCACGCCTTGGTTTCCATGATCCTGAAGTTGATGCTTGGTTCATCAAAGGCATGGTAGAATTCGCTAAAGACCACAGTGCTGAAGAATGGTTGAACTTGTTGATGGAATTCGGTCAAATCAACTTGAAATGCATGGCTATTCTTGATAAAGCTAACACTGAAACATATGGTACTCCAGTACCAACTACAGTACCTTTGACTGTAGAACCAGGTCCTTTCATCGTTGTTACTGGTCATGACCTTCACGACTTACACCAATTGTTAGAACAAACTGACGGTAAAGGCGTAAATATTTATACTCATGGTGAAATGTTACCTTGCCACGCTTACCCTGAATTGAAAAAACATCCTCAATTGAAAGGTAACTTCGGTACTGCATGGCAAAACCAACAAAAAGAATTCGTTGACGTTCCTGGCGCATTCTTGTTCACTACAAACTGCATTATGCCACCAAAAGAAAACTACAGAGCTAATATCTTCACTACAGATATGGTAGGTTTCGACGGCTGTGCACACGTAGAAGAAAAAGCTGATGGCACTAAAGACTTCTCCGCTGTTATTGAACGCGCAATCGAATTGGGCGGCTACAAAGAAGCTCAAGAATTCACTGGCATCAACGGTGGTCACGAAGTAACTACTGGTTTCGGTCACGGTACAGTATTGGGTATTGCTGATAAAGTAATCGACGCTGTAAAAGCTGGCGCAATCAAACACTTCTTCTTAGTTGGTGGTTGTGACGGTGCTAAAGTAGGCCGTAACTACTACACAGAATTCGTAAAACAAACTCCAGATGATACTGTAGTATTGACATTGGCTTGTGGTAAATTCCGTTTCAACGACATGAACATCGGCGAAATCGGTGGTATTCCTCGTATCCTTGATATGGGTCAATGTAACGATGCTTACTCCGCTATTCAAGTAGCAGTAGCTTTGGCTGGTGCATTTGAATGTGACGTAAATGACTTGCCATTAACATTGGTATTGTCCTGGTACGAACAAAAAGCAGTATGTATCTTGTTAACATTGTTGGCATTGGGTATCCGCAACATCTACATCGGACCTTCCTTGCCTAAATTCTTCTCCAGCAATGTATTGAACATTTTGGTAGAAAAATTCCAATTACATCCAATTACAACTCCAGAAGCTGACATGAAAGCTATCTTGGGCTAATAGGATCTATTAATCTGTTAACTACAGTCCTACGTCCCCTCTCTTTTATGATTTAGGACTGTTGTTATAAATAACGCACCTAGGGTTATCCTTAGGTGCGTTTTTTACAGTACTGTGAGTCCTCTGTAGTTACACAAAGATGCCTCTAATGTGCATATAGACATCTATCAATATCGATTGTTATACTATAGGTAAAGTAAGATTCTCACATTATTTATGTGTATATAGAGGCGTGTATGAATAGTATTTTTGATATTATAGGGCCTGTTATGATTGGCCCGTCTAGTTCGCATACAGCGGGTGCTGCGCGGCTAGGTAAGATGGCGCGGTGCATTTTCCGTTCCACACCTAAAAAGGTAGATTTAACCTTATATGGCTCTTTTGCTAAGACTTATAAAGGCCATGGTACAGACCGTGCCTTGATTGGGGGCTTATTAGGTTTTAAAGAGGATGATACGAATATTCGTGTTGCTCATAAATTAGCTGAAAAAGAGGGCATGGAGTATAACTTTATCGAGTCTCCTCTTGATGTAGGTCATCCTAATGTAGTTCGTTTTGATATGTACGATGAACATAATCGTCATATGACTGTGATTGGTCGATCTCTTGGTGGTGGTCAAATTATGATTACCGAAGTCGATGGCAATGATATGTCTATTACTGGCGATGAGTTTACTCTTGTTGTATTCCATGAAGATAGACCTGGTGCTATCTCTTTGGTGAGCCAAGCATTGAGTGAGTCCGATATTAATATCGCTACCATGCGCGTGTTTCGGAAGGGTAAGCACAAGGATGCAGTGATGGTCATTACTACCGATACGGTGGTAAATCCTATTACCGTTCAGTTTATGCGCGAGTGTCCAGGCATTCAAGATGTGATGACCTTTGAAGCGTTATAGGAGGGCGAATGATGAGTTATGCATACGATACAATTGCAGATATTATTCGCTTAGCTGAGGAAAATAACATTTCCTTTGG
>CATWLR010000184.1:0-3411 GCA_958351665.1 Veillonella infantium
TCACGCAATGCCCCATCAGAACCAGGAATCATTGGGATATCTGCCAATTTAGCTTGTGCACGAGCATTAACCTTATCGCCGAACATATTTAAATGTTCTACATGAGGTCCGATAAAGATGATACCTTCTTCAGCACAACGACGAGCAAACTCTTCGTTTTCAGACAAGAAACCATAACCTGGATGGATAGCATCAATATCATGTTCTTTTGCAATACGGATAATATCTTCAATATCAAGATATGCTTCAACTGGTTTTTTACCTTCCCCTACGAGATAGGCTTCGTCAGCTTGGTTACGGTGCAAGGATAATGTATCCTCTTTGGAGTAAATGGCTACAGTTTTAATGCCCATTTCATTACATGCACGGAACACGCGGATTGCGATCTCACCACGGTTGGCAACCAATACGGATTTAATTTTTCTCATGTATTGCCTCCTACTAGCTTCCACTAATGTGAACTATCAGCTTTCAATTTTATTAATATATGAATATTTCCTATACTTATAGTCAAAACAATATATTTGGATAGCTCATCATTTTTTATGATGAGCATTATATTCATAATTACATATAACTATTATACAATATTTTCTACATATTTAAAGGATTATATTAATTACGAAATCATAAAATACATTAGTTGCTGTACATAACAAAAACTCATATGTCTTTTATCGATGCACATCGAACTAATTCTATATTCTACGTTATTAATCACCTAAGAAATGATTCATTAATCGATTGAGTTGTTCTTGATCATTTGCACCCATTAATTCCCGTGCAGAATGCATCGCTAATAACGGTAAGCCCACATCCATTGTTCTCATCGGTAACATAGCAGATGAAATAGACCCAACTGTAGATCCACCAGGTATATCAGAACGATTTACATAAATTTGGTAGTTGGCCTCAGCTTCATCACACAAACCTTTAACAATGGCAATAGCTTTGGCATCACCGGCATAGGATTGACTACATGCTATTTTAAGAGCTACCCCTTTATTAAGTGTAGGAATATTAGTGATATCATTTTTTTCAGGATAATTTGGATGCAAACCATGTGCTACATCGGAGGAAATCATGAATCCTTTTGAAATGAAACTATCCATCTCTTGATTAGAATATCCTAATGCATCATATACTCGTTTAATAAGGTTTGGTAAAAGCATCCCTGCTCCGCCCTGTTTAGTACGACTCCCTACCTCTTCATTATCAAAGAGAATAGCACAACGTACACCATCAGCATTAGCCTTACGAGCCTGAATAATCCCTGAAAGTACACCAAAGCAAGATGTTAAATTATCTAGACGAGGCGCACTTATAAAATCGCCTTCAGTCCCTATTACACAGCCTTGTTCTGTTGGGTATAATGTCATTTCATAAGATAAAATTTCAGATGGATCACAGTTTACTTCATCAGCCAAGAACGTAGTCCACTCATCGTATTGAATATCAGACTCTGTAAATAGGCTTGGATTGTTGCGATTATTTAAAGATTTACTAGAATTATCCTTTTCCTTACGATCCATCATCAATATAGGAAGCATTTCCTTTTGACGATTTAATTTAACACCATCATTAACGGAACGATTCATATGTATAGCTAAGTTTGGAACGATTGCAATAGGACGTTTTGTATCAACCAATACAGAGTCTACATCAAAGGCATTATCACCTTTTAATACGACTGTACCCGCAGCCCCTAAAGGACGATCAAGCCATGTATTTTCAATGAGTCCACCGTACATTTCCACATTTAACTTGGTATAACCTTTTACGGATGTAATAGGATTTGGTTTAACCCGAATTGCAGGAAAGTCTGTATGTGCAGAGGCAATACGTAATGTATGTTCTGGTTTCTTTCCTATATGAAAGGCAAACAAAGTAGTACCAAACACATTAACTACATAAGAACCAGAGTCTAATTGCCACTCATCATCTAAATTAAGTTCTGTAAAACCTGAGTCCAATAACATTTGTAAACTTGTATCTACTGTATGATATGGAGATGTACAAGCACCAATATATTTCAATAACTGTTCATTATCAAATTTCATAGATTCCTCCTATGTAAAATAATGATGCTATTCGTATATTCACAATGAATAGTTCATACACGTATAATATTACAACATATACATTAATAATATAATAACTACTCTTATTTTATCACAAAATAGCCGCCCCAAGTGGGACGGCTTTTCGTATATTTTGTAACTACACTTCAATCAAACTCTAACATACATAGTTTTTAATGTATTACAAGTATATAAAATTCTGAGTATCTAGTCTTACCACATACCGATTGCTTTCATCCATACGGAACCAAGGCCCATAAAGATAATTAAGTTGATTACGGATGCGAAGAAACCTAGTTTCCACCATGTATTTTGAGGAACATAACCAGTATTGAAGATTACAGGAGATGGACCTGCTGCATAGTGAGTCAAAGACATACACAAGTTAGATGTGAATGCAATCATCAACAATGTCAACATTGGTGGTGCACCTGCAGAGATAGCAATTGCAGAAAATGCTACGAACATTGCAGAAATATGTGCAGTTAAAGATGCGAATACATAGTGGGAATATGTATTAATAAGTACAGCTATAACGAAGGCAATAATCCATGATCCTTCTGGAATATAACCGCCTACAAGTACTGTTGCCCATTTGATGAAGCCCAATTTGGACAAGAAACCGGCAAAGCCCATCAATGTGCCCATCCAAACCAATGTATCCCAAGCACCTTTTTCACTTTTAACATCGTCCCAAACAAGAACACCTGTAGCAAGCAAAATAGAAATACCTAAGAATGCAACAGTGGTAGCATCAATTTTAGTAAACTGAGAAGTAGCCCATAAGACTAAAGCTAAAATAAATACACCTAGCATAACCCATTCTTGGAACGACATTTTACCAAGGCCTTTTAGCTCTTCGCGAATCATTTGTTGTGCTTCACGAGCATCTTTAATTTCAGGTGGGTATACTTTGTAAATGAAATACGGCATAATGATTAATGCAATGATACCAGGAACAATGGCTGCCATAGCCCAATCCCCCCAAGTAATGCCAATTCCAAAGGATTGAAGTGCCAATGCAGCAACCAATGTATTACCCGCCATAGATGTTTGGAACATAGCAGATGTAATCGTATTGACTTGATAAATAGATTGCATCAAGAAGGAACCAATCTTACGAGGACCATCTTGTGGTTCAGAGCCGAACGCTTTTGCCAAACTTGTCGTAATTGGCATGATAACGCCGCCTACACGAGCGGTATTAGATGGTGTGGCAGGCGCCAAAATCAAATCAGATAAAGCTAAAGCATAAGATAGGCGCAAAGAACTGCTACCAAATGCAGCAATCAAGTTATAAGCAATACGTTTACCCAAACCAGTCTTAATA
>CATWLR010000185.1:0-3410 GCA_958351665.1 Veillonella infantium
GCGTACCATAAATCTCGCTTAGCTGATGGAACAGAAATTAAAAAAGGTAAATTGCGCGGCGAGGTATCTGAAGGTATGTTCTGTTCTGTTGCAGAATTTGGTATCTCCAGCGATTTAGTATTGCCAGAAGAAGCACAAGGTATTTATATCTTTCCTGAAGGTACACCAATCGGCCTTGATGTAAAAGATGTATTAGGCTTAAATGACACAGTATATGAATTTGAATTGACTGCAAACCGTGCGGACTGTTTCTCCATGGTTGGGTTATCCCGTGAATTCGGCATGATGACAAATCAAAAAGCTTTATTCCCTGTTATCATGGTTAACGAAAATGGTGAGTCCATTGAAGGCAAAGCATCTGTATCTATCGAAGCAGATGATCTTTGCACACGATTCATGTCTCGTATCGTTACAGATGTAAAGGTTGAACCATCCCCATTGTGGATGCAAAATCGTTTGCGTAACAGCGGCATTCGTCCTATTAATAATGTAGTAGACGTAACAAACTATGTTATGTTAGAACTTGGTCAACCTATGCATGCCTATGACTATGACCATGTAAAAGGTCATCAACTAGTGGCAAGACGTGCTAAAAATGGTGAAGTTCTTGTTACACTTGATGGTTCTGAACGTGAATTAAATGAATCTATGCTTATTATTGCCGATGCAGAACGCCCAGTAGGTGTAGCTGGTATTATGGGTGGCTTTGATAGCGAAGTAACAAATGAAACTACTACTGTTATGCTTGAAGCTGCTGTGTTTAATGGACCATCTATTCGCCGCACTGCAAAAGCACTTGGTATGCGTTCTGAAGCATCTGGACGTTTTGAACGTGGTGTAAACCATAAATATACTGCTTATGCAATCGATAGAGCTGCTCAATTATTACAACAAATCTGTCCTAGTTGTAAAGTTGATGTAGGCGTTATTGATGTATATAAAAATCCTGTAGAACAACATACCGTAACTTTCACAGCGGAACAAATCAATGATTACTTGGGTACCAATATTGAAAAAGACGAAATGGTTCGTATTTTGACTGCCCTTGAATTTGTTGTAACAGAAGAAGGTAATCAATTATCCGCCCTCGTTCCAACATGGCGTGGTGACGTAACAGTAATGCCTGATATCGCTGAAGAGGTAGCTCGTATTTATAACTATGATAATATCGCTCCTACAATTCCTGTAGCCGTATTGTCCTCTGGTGGTATGACGCCTAAGAAAGCTCTTACGAAAGAGGTAACACATACGTTAGCTAAATTGGGTATGACTCAAATCATTACATTTAGCTTTATGCATAAAGATGGCCTTTCCAATATGATGCTTCCTGAAGGGGATAGCCGTTATACAGCCATTCCAATTTTGAATCCTATTTCCGAAGAATTCCCTTATATGCGTACTACATTGGTGCCAGCTGTTATCGAAGCTGCGAAACGCAATATTGCGCAACAAAATAAGGATCTTTGGTTGTTTGAAACAGCAAATGTATATGAACCAAAAGCATTGCCGTTGACAGAGGTACCTCATGAACGCCCTATGGCTTGTGGTATTTTGATGGGCAAAGCAAACCAAGCTGGCTGGAATCAAGCAGAACGCACTACAGATTTCTATGATGTAAAAGGTATCGTAGATGCGTTGTTGGCTGAACTAGGTGTTAAAGGCTATGAAATTAATCGTGGCACTGAACCTTACTTCCACCCAGGGGTAAGTGCTCAATACGTAGTTGATGGTAAAATGATTGCTCAATATGGTGAATTACATCCACAAGTGAGCAAAAACTTTGATTTACCAGGAAAAGTATACATGTTTGAAATCGATTTGGAAGCAGTATTATCCTTAACGATTCCAGCATTCCGCTATACATCCTTCAGTAAATTCCCAGGTACTAGCCGTGACCTTGCTATTGTAGCACCTGTGTCCGTATCTAGTGGTGAAATTTTATCCATCATTAAAGAGCATGGTGGAGAATATTTAGAAAGTGCATCTATCTTCGACGTTTATGAAGGTGAACATATCGAAGCTGGTTATCGCAGTCTTGCGTACAACTTGCAATTCCGCTCTATGGAAGGCACGTTGAACGATGAAGATATTGATGGTAACATTCAAGCTATTATCGATGCATTAGCAGAAATTAACTGCAGATTACGTTAATCTCAAGCAGTATATTGAAAGGGTTTACCATATGGTAAACCCTTTTAGTACTATAGTTATACCTTTAGTTAGGTAGAAAGGATTATCCATGGAATTATTGGCTCCTGCCGGTACGATGGAAAACTTTATAGCCGCTTTAGAATCTGGGGCTGATGCTATTTATCTTGGTGGTAAAGGCTTTAATGCTCGTGCTCATGCAGCGAACTTTGGCATTGAAGAACTGGCTGAGGCTATTCGTTTGGCTCATATTTTAGATGTGTCCGTATATGTAACCGTAAATATCCTCATAGGTGATTCCGAATTAAAGGATCTCGAGGCGTATTTGAAGGACTTAGAGCGCATCGGTGTGGATGCTATTATCGTTCAAGATTTAGCAGTTGCTAAATTGGCACAACGAGTGGCTCCTAAACTTCACTTGCATGGCAGTACGCAGATGACGGCGGCTACATTAGATGCTGTTCGTTTTTATGAAAGCCTCGGTTTTACCCGTGTTGTATTGGCTCGTGAATTGAGCCTTGCTGAAATTGAACATATTTGTAAAAACTGTACAGCTGAAATCGAAGTCTTTGTACATGGTGCCTTATGTGTGTGCTATTCTGGTCAATGCTTGATGAGTTCCTTTATCGGTGGTCGCAGTGGTAATCGTGGTGCCTGCGCACAACCTTGCCGTTTGCCTTATGAACTATTGGATTCTTCTGGTACTAGTTTGCTACCTAAACACGAAGCCTATTTACTAAGCCCAAAGGATCTTAACTATAGTGAGCATATGAATGAGCTTGTGGCGGCCGGTGTTACGTCCTTTAAGGTAGAAGGGCGTATGAAAAAGGTTTCTTATGTGCGACAAGTCATTGGGACTTATCGTCATATTTTAGATACAGCTCATATGGATGCTGCTGATGCCGATGCATTGGCATCTGGGTTTAATCGTGGCTTCTCTACAGATTATTTAACAGACCATGTAGGGAAATCTATGATGACTGTTGTAGCTCCAAATAATCAAGGCAAATTAATTGGTAAAGCAGAGGTCAAAAAGGGACAAGTTCATTTATTCCTAACAGAACCGATTGAAAAAGGATCACTTTTAAAGGTAATGCAAGATTCTGGTAGTATTACGTATTATCAAATCGATCAGAACTGGTCTCTAGTGGATGAAAAGCATTTTGTAGGCAAACCTGATGAAGGCTTCGGAGCGGGACAAGTATTCCTTGCATCACCACCTAAAGCTCAATAGCAGAGAGGTCTTCAAGATTTCAGTGCGA
>CATWLR010000186.1:0-3374 GCA_958351665.1 Veillonella infantium
ATATTATATACTCAAATATGTATTTTTGCATAAATAAACCTCACACATGACTCCATTTAACGTAATTTACGGGTCTTAGAGTCTTATTATTAAGACTCGCCCTATTAAATGAAATCATGTGTGAGGTTGAGTTAGTATGTATAGAAAGATTTACTATAGTAAATCTTTTTTGAAAAGTATTGTAGTATGTTGTTTACCTCTAAAATGAACTTTATCATATGCTTTAAAGCCAAAAGATTCATACATTTTAGGTAACCACGGATGTTCTTGTGCTGTACCTAATGTAACAGCTGGCGTTTTAAATTGATTGATCAATAATTCTTCCGCATAACCAAGCGTTTCCCGAGCATAGCCTTTACCTTTGAACTCAGGTGCCGTTACAAAGTGAGCAATGTGTGGAAATTTATCCGGTGTAGAATATTTAATCCACGGCATACAGAACGTAATGGAACTAACAAGTTGCCCATCAATATACAATCCATATACAGGATAGGTTTCGATCCACTCCTTGGATTCTTCTTCTGTAAAATCGATAGCATCGAATGTAATTGGATAGTCTTTAATCGCCGCATAACCGTCGATTAATACCTTATGATATTCTGCTGTATCCGCTACTGTTAATTGTCTAAATTCTTTCATGGTCTTTCCCTCATATCTATATTTTATTCACTAGTTTTGTATATTTATTACTTATGAGGGTTATTATACACCTATATGTATTAAGTTGCAATATATTTACATAAATATTGCATAAAGTTTTGATAACTAATAAGAAAATAGAGGATGATATATTGTAATACAGATATTTTTATAGCACCAATACTGGTCTACCATAAAAGTTATCCAATATACATGGACTGTATAAATATTAATATTTTAGAGGCAATATATTAGCATCTATATAAGTACAAAAAAACAGGATGTATCACTGGGATACATCCTGTTTTTGAGCTTTCACAAGCTCGAGGGGAAATTATCAATATATTATTGATTAATACGGGAACCGTATACGTCGCGTTGAGTTTTAGGTTCGTTGTTAACGCGAACACGTTCTGTTTTATGACGATCGTTGTCAGCACCAGAAATACGATCAACACGGAAGTGGTTAAGACGAATATTTTGTAATTCAGGACCAAATTCGTTCATAGCACGTTTCATGTTGTCATCGATAGGAGCACCATTTTGAAGTGCACGATACAACATAGTAGCG
Source organism: Veillonella infantium (assembly GCA_958351665.1). Lineage (GTDB taxonomy): Bacteria > Bacillota > Negativicutes > Veillonellales > Veillonellaceae > Veillonella > Veillonella infantium_A. The sequence goes on from CATWLR010000186.1 coordinate 1,211, forward strand.
AATTCGTAACGAGTCATCTTAACGTCGCCTTTGAATGTGCCATCAGGGTAGCCAACAAGGATACCATTACCAGCCAATTGGCTAATGTATTGGTAAGCCCAGTGGTTACGAGGAACGTCTGGGAATTCAGCAGTTTTGCTAGGATCGATTGCATGTGGAGTCAAGATTTGTAACAAGTTGTTATATTTGTTTTCCATATCTTGAAGACGTGCGTTCAATTCAGCAATTTCACGGCCCATAGCTACACGAGAGCGGGACTCAGGAGAACGTTTACCAAGACGAAGAGATACGCCAGCGTTCAATTGAGTTTCGCCAGTACCTACAGTACCACCAACGGAGAACATTGTGTCTTCGTTAGGACGGTAGAAAGCGCCCAATGCAGCGGAGTTAGCATTGTGGTAGTGACCATAACCAGCAGCGATTGTCCATTTGTCATCTGGGTTGAAGTCCAATGGATGTAAAGCAGCCAATGCAGCAGAACCTGCACCTACTTTGTTAACGCGTTTTTCAACATTGCCAACACGGTTGTTCAAGTTAGTAATATTGTTGTTGATTGCGCCTGGTGTAGAATTGTTAATTTGAGTTTGTAAATCGTTTGCTACAGAATACAATTGGCTACCGTTTACAGCATCTGTAGAATCAGCGGAAATTTTACCAGCTGCTACGTTGTGAATTTGGCGTTCTTGGCCAGCTTTACCAACAGATACAGAGCCTACAGGGCTAGTACCTGCGAAGCCACCATATGTATGACCAGCTACAGTTGCGTTAGTTACATTTGTTGCAGAACGAGTAGTAGAATTAGCACCTAATGCAATGGAGTTTGCAGTAGATGCATTAGCTTTGTTACCAATTGCAATGCTGTAATCAGCAGTTGCAGCTGCATCGGAACCGAATACGTTAGTACGTACGCCTGTTGCTTGAGCACCAGCACCGAATGCTTGTGCATGATCACCAGTAGCTGTTGCAGAGGAACCAATAGCATTAGCATGGTTGCCATTAGCTGTAGCATCAGCACCGATAGCATTAGCTTTGTAACCAGCGGATTTTGCTTGGTGACCAAGAGCTAAAGAACGTACATCGGAAGCTGTTGCACGAGTACCGATTGCAATGCCCCAAGTTTTGTCAGCTTGAGCTTCGTGACCTATAGCAATAGATTCGCTCATATTTGCTTTTGCTTCATTACCTACTGCCAATGCGGAGCTACCTTTTGCAGTATTTTTAGAACCAATAGCTACGGAGTTGCTATTCCAAGAACCGTTTAATAATGTAGCAGAATCAGGCTCATTATCGAAAGTACGATCACGGAAGTTTGTAGTTGTACCTTCTACAGTATTGTTATAACCATAACCGATAGCATTTGTACCACTGATCACGTTGCTATCACCGAAAGCTTGTGCGAACGCACCTGTTACAGTGTTGCCATCACCGAAAGCATTAGCTTGGTTACCATTAATAGTGTTTTGGTTACCATATGCGCTGCTAGAACCATTAGCGCTTGTAATTGTATTACCTTGACCTACAGCGATGCTAGTAGCTGTACCATTTGCAACAGTACCATAAGAAACACTATTATGTGTAATATCTGGAGTTTGACCAGCTTGATCACCTACGGCTGCAAAAATAAAACCATCTGCTGTAGATACAGGTGTTGCTGCACTAACAGGAGCAACAGCAGTACCTACTGCTGCAGCTGCAGCTAATACAGCAAATGCTAATTTTTTGGAATGTTTGTTTTCTCTCATCTTACACCCTCACTAAATTAAAATTCTTAACAATATACAATACAATTTTTCAGCCTCTCTATTCGCCTCTCTCTTTAGCCTAACCTAAACATATTTTTTCTCTCTATCTCTAAATAATTATGTTTGAGTTAGTTTAAGAAAAATTTATATTGTTAATTACTTGCATAGCATATCAAAATTTTACGATTTGCACAAGACTTTTTTCCATATAAAGTTCATTAATAACTCTTCATAATAGCGAAAAATAGCATGATTACTGGTATTCTTCATTGTATTAATATACTCATCAATTTTATTGATGAGTAATAAAAGTCACAGCTTTTTAAGGATTCTACAGAATATATCTTGTATGACTTATAAATAATCATAACTTTAATAAGCTTTATAAATATTTCAAATTATCTATCAGCCCTTATTCATAT
>CATWLR010000187.1:0-3374 GCA_958351665.1 Veillonella infantium
ATTTAAGTGACTAGAATTATTTAACATAATCACACTTTATACGAAGAATACTGCATAGATATGTAAAAATAACCAAGACATAATATACCTTATTTAAGTTTAAAATATATTATTGATATTATGGTATGTGCGATTTATAGGTCAATATAGATAAAATACAGACCTATTAATGCTAAAAATAAAGTGAAATATTATTTCATCAATAAAATTGGTGCTCAGAAGATGAATTTAGATAAGCAAGTAAAGTTTAAAGATTTTTGTTTGGATGGTTTGACATATGATCTTTCCCATTTAGATGCTCAAGTCATTGAATACGAACAACCAGCCAAGGATGATAAAAAACCGATTAAATACAAATTCTATGTGACATACTCAATGCATTGTTTTACAAAGGATTACGACCACTACTTACAATCCGATAGAGCTAAATTAATGTATAAGACTTCTTTAGAAGAGCGCCCTTTTTGTAAAGTACGGTATGAATTATCTAAAAAATTGCCAGAGATAATATCAAACCTAGCATCTAAAAAAATCGGGTTTGCTGGTTATGATAATTTCGCCAACATTGAGATTTTTGATGAAGAAAAAGAAAAAATCATATACTACAAAGTAGTATTTACAGTGTATAGACACGAAAAAAAATTTCGATTACATGTAATAAGCGCCTACCCAATAGATAATTGGGAGAAATTAAAACCTGTTGGTTTTTTTAAACTAGCGCATAATCTTGTTAAAGGTAAAAAATTACCTACTCCTCAAAAATAACAAGCCCCACTTAATGTGGGGCTCGCCTAAGTATAATATTTTACTTAAGTATACGGATCATCATTACCGGACTTTGCCTCGACCATAAGGGTTATGGAGTGTCTAATTTTAAAAAACTAGTCCGTCGCACTCATGGGTTATGATAATGCCTTATTGAAAAATTTAAACTAGACACTATTGTCCAATAAATTATATAATCTATTTAACATCTATATAAATAAATAGATATATATCTATTTATTTATATAGATGTTGAGTCCATATCAAAAAAATTTAAAAATATGAAATTAGAAGATAAATGGGGAAGTAAGGTATTAGAATTCGGTTGGACAGCTGTGCCAACAGCTCTTTTCTTGCTTCAAAAAGAACTAGAGCTAAATCCTACTCAGTTAAATGTTCTGTTAAATATAATATTACATTGGTGGGGTGAGGATAAGCCTCATCCATCCCAAAAAAGTATTGCTAAACGAATGGGCGTCTCATCAAAAACAGTCCAAAGGGCCGTGTTCTCTTTAGAGGAAAAAGGTCTTATATCTAAAACAAGAACAATTAGAGATAACCCTAAATACCGTGGAAGAAATCGATATGATTTAAGTCCATTAATAAAAAAAATAGAGGAATATATACCATCAATAAGACAGTTTTATACTAAATAACAAACCGTATCCTATCTAAAACGGCAGAATTTACATTTTAATGATCAATCTTAATAGTTTTATTAGTTTTCCTATAAAATGCATGAGAACGCGTTTTAGATAGCAATAATGTAGAATTCATAAAGAAAAAGGGCTTATGTTTTGACACATAAGCCCTTTTTCGATAATCTTATCGTTGCGTTCTTTGCTAACGATTTCGACCCTAGACAAGTCAAATCTTAGCAAAGGGTAGCTAGTAAAGCAAGTAATTTGCAAAGCGTCCCTACTACCAAAAAATCATTTCAACGACGTAAACAAGAAACGCAAACCATAACTTCAAGGGTCATTAGCTCGGACTGCCGGAAGGCATAAACAGGCAAATTGTGGTGTAAAATTTAGCGCACTTACAGCGATACGTAAGCTCTGCCACCGTCTCACCGTACGATAACAGGTACCTGATAAACGAGAAGTTAAGGCTACAGCGGAATTGAATTGTTTAGGGTCTAAAATTCCAACGAAAACACGCTTTTTTACTGGTAAGCCATTCACTTACCGATGACTGAGAACGTTACAAAGAAACTCGCTCTTTTGGGCGCTGTGGATTTGTGGATTGTTTAACGGTTTTTTGCCTACGGCATCGTATGGATAATGCTGATGGATAACTTGACGGCTTCGCCTTGCACAACTCTACGAGTTGCACACAAGTTACCACACGAGCATTACCCACACTAAAAACCTACAACCCACAAGCCCCACGAGCGCTAATAAATAATAAATTTTTTTTGTAATGTTTAAGGAAGAAAAGCCAAGCTAAGGTAAAGAAATTTAGCAAAACTTTTCAGTAAAAGAAGTCGCCCAAAGGGCTCCGTATTTTTTAATACCACATCGGAGCTTTATGGCTTCTTTTATTTAAATTTTATGTGTTTATTTTGAAACACTGTCACTATTTAATATCAATCCCGTCTCTTGATTTGAGCCATTTATGGGCAAAAAGATTCTCTGGAGAGTCTGTGGAGATGCTCCAGAGAATCTTTTTGTATGCTAAATAGCATGTTTTTGTATGCTATATCGCATCTAAAAAGATGCGATATAGCACAGAATGGTAATTTCCTTAATAAAATCAAAGGTGTGCTGTATAGAATCTGTGGAGATGCTATATAGCATCTCCAATCCCCTATTCAAAATTTAATCACCATATACCTTAAGTATTGATTACTAAAGAAAAAAAGGCAAAATGCAATTTTGCGTTAGGTGTGTAACATCATTAAATTGTTAGCGTTTTTTAAGATAAAGATCTTAGGTTGGTTTTAATAAAATCTTATGAAATTTTATGACCCTATAATGGCGATCCTATGCCTAATGTTTAAGAGAGGAAAAGATAAAAATGAATGACATATTGATCGTTTTGATCGGTCTTTTTTCTTTGTGGTTATTTTTAAAATATAGGACTAAAAAACACCGTGAAAACCTTGTAAGAGTGTTTGAAAAATCTCACGCCAAATTTGCCGTCAATCGGAAGTCTCAAGCAACATTTCAGAAAGCGGCAAAGGAATGGGAAAGAAAACATCCAATTAAGGCTCTAAAGCAGCGTATAAAGCGCTTATTTTGGTAAATCGATAAAGGCATTGTCACTTGATGGCAATGCCTTTATCGATTCAGCAAGCCATTTGTGGCGCGGTAGCTTATCGTGCTGAAGTCGTTCACCTCTTCTTCTGCTAGTCAATGCTTTAAACTTCTTTAAAAGTCTTATCTTGGATCCGTAGATACAATCAATAGCCATTAATTTATATAGGAGGTTTAACATGCTCACACTTGTGCTACAAATCATTTCATTGCTGTTACAAATCTTGAAAGTAGTCTTAGAAATTTTAACTAAATTTGAGGTGATATAAGGTAGGTCAAACTTGCATAAACAAGCGATTTAAGTGACTAGAATTATTTAACATAATCACACTTTATACGAAGAATACTGCA
>CATWLR010000188.1:0-3362 GCA_958351665.1 Veillonella infantium
GGTCTTCTTCCGCCAAACTCGAGTGACGCAATATGGTCGTACCTTTGGTATCTATAAATTTCGTACCATGGTAAAAAATGCGGAATCATTAGGTGCTCAGGTGACATCACAAAATGATATGCGCGTTACAAAGGTAGGCAAAATGCTTCGTAGCTGTCGTCTTGATGAATTACCTCAGCTAATCAATATCCTATTAGGAGATATGAGCTTTGTTGGTACAAGACCAGAGGTGCCTCGCTATGTGGCGGCTTACACAAATGAAATGAAAGCAACTTTGTTATTACCAGCAGGGGTAACAAGTATTGCAAGTATTGCTTATAAAGATGAAGATCAACTTTTACAAAATGCTAAAAATGTTGATGAAGTGTATATCAATGAGGTTTTACCAGGCAAAATGGCTTGGAATTTAAAGAGTATTAAAGAGTTTTCTTTTTTACAAGATATTAAAACGATGATTGATACCGTACTAGCTGTTTTACGTTAAGAGAGGTTCCTATGAGTACATCTATGACAAAGGAAATACAAGAAAAAGAGCTTAGTATGTTGCTGTACTTTAAAGAGTTTTGTGACAAACATAATTTGCGCTTTTATCTCTGTGGCGGTGGCCTCATTGGGGCTATACGTCATAATGGCTTTATCCCTTGGGATGACGACTTGGATTTATTTATGCCACGTCCAGATTACGAAAAGTTAGCTGAACTATGGCCTAAGTATGCAGATACAGAACGGTATACCTACTGTCGTACAGATCAACATCATATCTATCATGATGCAGGTGCTTCTATTAGAGATAATCATACGACATTTATAAATCGTCATAGTATGCATGAAGATATTTGTCATGGTTTAGCTCTTGAAATTATGCCTATTGATGGTTGTGCACCAGGAAAAATTAGCCGTACCTTACAACTTATGTGGGCTATGACCTTTGCACTTTTTAATGCACAACGTTTACCGGATAATAAAGGTCCGATGTATCGTGCATTGGCAGGATGTATTTACAAGGTATTCTCTAGTCAGTCATTACGTTACCATATATGGCGGTTTGCAGAGAAGCAAATGACCAAATATGATTTTAATACGAGCAAGGAGTGTACTGAGTTAATTGGTAGTTTAAAAGGCATGAAGTTGCGTCATCCTCGAGAAGACTTTGATTCTGTTGTATATAAAGACTTTGAAGGTTATCAGATACCTGTTATGAAAGGGTATGAAAGATATTTACGTCTTATTTGGGGCGACTATATGCAATTACCACCAGTAGAACAGCGTGTAGCAAAACATGATGCTGTGTTTGCTGATTTACATACACCTTACAAGGAGTATAGGGGCATACATTATGCCAAGAACGAAGCTCAACCTTAAGGAGGGCCTATGAAACGAATAGCAGTAATCTTTGCGGGTGGCGTAGGTGCTCGAATGAATAACAGCAAGACGCCAAAACAGTTTCTAGAATGGAACGGTAGACCTATTTTGATTCAAACTTTAGATGTGTTTGAACAAACCGACTCTATTGACGGTATTGTTTTAGCTTGCAAAGCAGAGTGGATTGATCATACTAAAAACCTCATCAAAGAGGCTGGTTTACAAAAAATTGTATCCATTGTTCCAGGTGGAGACAGTGCTTTAGACTCTCAATATAATGGATTGACAGAGGCAAAACGATTATTTCCTAATGAAGAGGTTACCGTATTGATTCACGATGGTGTTAGACCACTTGTGGATAAGGCAACAATAGAGAGAAATATTGAATCTGTAGAAACAAAGGGTTCTGCTATTACGGTTACACCTGCTATTGAAACCGTTATGGTTACAGATAATGGTTCTATAAATCGAATTTTAAATCGTAGTGAATGCCTTATGGCAAAAGCACCTCAAAGCTTTAAACTAGATGATATTTTATCGGTTCATGATAAAGCTAAAATAGAAGGCATCCATAATTTTATAGATTCTGCATCCATGATGATGCATTATGGATACACCTTGTATCCAGTATTAGGAGAAACAGAAAATATAAAGATTACTACACCATCTGATTATTATATGTTCACAGGTATTATTAAAAACCGTGAATTAGGAGGATTACAAGATGAGTAATTCCGTTATTAAACGCGAGTTAACAGCTTTATTACAAGACAAAGAGTACTTTGAATTCCTCCGCCATCAGCGTATTCTTGTGACCGGTGCGACGGGACTTATTGGCTCTATGTTTATAAAATTGCTTATACTTGCCAATGAGACTTTTAACTTGGACATAAAGGTAATAGGTCATGTACGAAGTCATGATAAAGCACAGGCTATATTCGGTAACTATTTAGATAATGATTACATTACACTTATTGATGGTGCTTTAGAATCTATTGACGTACCGTGTGACTATATCTTACATGGTGCTGCACCAACACAATCTAAATTCTTTATGGAGCATCCTGTAGAAACTATTCGTACATCAATTCATGGTACTGAAGCTATGTTAGAGCTCGGTCGTCATAAAACGGTAAAAAAACTTGTGTACTTATCGAGTATGGAACAGTATGGTGTACCCTATGAATCTGGACAAGTGATGACAGAAGAACGATTAGGGTATTTAGATCATTTAAATATTCGCAGTTCTTATTCTGAAAGTAAGAGATTATGTGAGTGTTATTGTAAGTCCTATGCTGTAGAATTTGGAGTTCCTGCTGTTATAGCTAGACTTGCTCAAACTTTTGGACCAGGTGTTCCTGTATCTGATAATCGTGTATTCATGCAGTTTACTAAGAGTGCTCTACGAAATGAAAATATTATTCTTCATACAAAAGGTGACTCCATGTCGAACTATTGCTACATTACTGATGCATTAACGGGCATTTTAACCCTCATGAAGGATGGCGAGGCTGGTGAAGCATATAATATTTGTCATGATGAGGAAACTCGCTCCATAGCAAGTATTGCGCATCTAGTAGCTACGCATGTAAGTCATGGAAAAAGTGAAGTAGTTTTTGACATTCCAGAAGATGTACAGGGTTTGGGATACGCACCGACAGTTCACATGTTTTTAAGCTCTAAGAAGTTGAAATCTTTAGGTTGGCAGCCTAAAGTGTCAATGGCACAGGCCTATGTAAGACTTGCAGAATATATCCAAGAGGAAGGCTTATGAAAAAGGAAATAATTATTGTTACCATCTCCCTCGGTAACGATGGAGCTGAACGTATTTTAACAGAGTTAGCTCGTCAGTGGGTGCATGATGGTCACCATATTACGGTTATCCAAACAAGCCCTAATCGTTATGGTAATGAATATGCTTTAGAGGAAGGTATTGAACAAATTCAGATTCATACTACAAGCTCTAATAAAGTAATTCGCTTTATTCAGGAAATTAAAGA
>CATWLR010000189.1:0-3346 GCA_958351665.1 Veillonella infantium
ATCTAATCCTGCGGCTTTACCATTATTACCAGAAAAATTAGCTGAAGTAGCTCGAAAAATTTTCCGTGCTAATAATGTAGATATTATGTTTGTTGGTGAAGAAGGCGAATTAGAAGCTTTTAAAAACCTAATGAAACCATTGGTTGAGACTTGGGATACTACCGAATTGAGTAATGATGTATTACAAATCACTCGTCTTTCCGGCAATGATGGTATCGTTACAGCTGGTAAGGTTCAATACGTAGCTCAAGGTGGTAATTTCATCGATCATGGTTTCAAACATGTTGGTCCAATGAGCGTATTAGAAACGATATTACGTTATGAGTACCTTTGGATTCGTATTCGTGTTCAAGGTGGCGCTTACGGAGCATTTGCTAATTTCTATGATGATGGCAATATGATTTTCTGTAGTTATCGTGATCCTAACTTGTTAGAAACTTTAGATGTATATAAAGAGTTGCCTCAATACCTTCGTGACTTCACATTGACTGATCGTGAAATGCGTAAATATATTATTGGCACTATGAGCTCTCTGGACTTGCCAATGACACCAGCGTTGCGTGGACCACGTGCAATGGGTATGTACTTCAGTGGTGCTAAACTAGAGGACAAAGTAGAGTTCCGTAAACAAGTGATTGTATGTAAGCCAGATGATATTGTTGCACTAGCAGATGTAGTAGAACCTGTATTGAATGATAATCATATTTGCACAATGGGTAACGAACAAAAAATTAAAGATGCTGGTAATGTTTTTGATAACATTGTGTCTTTAGGCTAAATAACTTTATATCTATAAATGATATTGCTTTAATTTTTAGTTTAACATATCTTTGGATGGATAAGTGGCATATTCATAATGAATATGCCACTTGTTTTCTACTAAAGGAGAGTTCTCATGAAAGGTAGATTTGCGCCTAGTCCAACAGGATATATTCATCTTGGTAATGTGTGGATAGCACTTTTATCATATATCTCTACACGCCAACAAAAAGGAAAATATGTTGTACGGATGGAGGATATAGACCTGCAACGGTCAAAACGAGAATTAGGTGAAGCTTTACTAGATGATTTAGAATGGCTTGGCTTTGAATGGGATGAAGGGCCTCGTGTAGGTGGACCTGAGGTATCTTATTGGCAAAGTGAAAGACAAACATATTATGCGGACATATTAGAACATCTAGCATTAGAAAAACTAATTTATCCTTGTTTTTGTAATAGAGCACGGCTACAATCTATAGCATCAGCGCCCCATGCAGGAGAAGTAGTTCATCGTTACGATGGTAAATGTAGGCATTTACGTGATTTTGAAATACAAGATTTACGTAATACTAAAGAGCCATCCTTGCGCCTAGCTGTGAATACTTGTGATTTAAATTTTTATGATCGCTGGCAGGGGGCTCAACATATCCATTTAGAATGCGAATTAGATGATTATGTACTACGTCGTGGTGATGGTATGTACGCATATAATTTGGCAGTCGTATTAGATGATATAGCTATGGGAATAACTGAAGTGATTCGCGGTGATGATTTACTAGATACAACCGGGCAGCAATTATATTTATATAATACATTACAACAATGCTATCCCCATAAGCATATAGAAGTTCCTAAGTATGGTCACGCACCACTTTTAGTAGATGTAGATGGAAATAGACTTTCTAAGCGTCAAAAGAGTATTACAATCCGTGAACTACGAGAACAGCAATGGTCTGCATCAAGAATTTTATGGGAATTAGCTGTCGCTGGTGGTCTTATAGATGGAGACAGATATACTCATGGAGAAATAAACCTTTCTGAGTTGATGAATTTAGATCTATCGTGTTCTAGTTTAAGAGAAAAAACAATTGTTATTAAGCGATAATAGATTGATTTTAGTTCTGAAATATTTGCTAAAAGAGTATAATTCTTTAACTATAAAATTCGATATGCTATATTGACAATATTCGATATCCTGTTATAATAGTATACAAGAGGTGGTCAAAATGACAATTCAACAAGCTTTAAATCAAAAAGTGTGGGCCGTTATTGGAGCCACTCATAAAACCGAAAAGTTCGGCTATAAGATTTATAAATGTCTTAAAGATCACGGATATGAAGTATATCCAGTTAATCCTAATATTGCAGAGATAGATGGTAACAAATGTTACCCTAGTCTTTCTGCACTTCCTGTTGTACCAGCTGTGGTAGATTTTGTTGTGCCAGAAACAGCGGGCTTAGCTGCACTTGATGAATGTAAAGAACTTGGCATTCCTACTGTGTGGTTACAACCGGGAGCGGATAAACCATCTGTTGTTGAAAAAGCACATGCTTTAAACTTGCATGTCATTCAAGATTGTGTATTAGTTCAATTACCGTAGGAGGGTATAATGAGCGAATTAAAAGAATTAAAAACTGCTGAATATCAAGATTTAGTAAATCAAGGTGGCGTAACTGTTATTGATTTCTGGGCTCCATGGTGCGGTTATTGCGTACGTATGATGCCAATCATCGAAGAAATCGCAGGTGAGCTTGAAGGTAAAGCTAACTTTGTAAAAGTAAATACTGATGAAGAACCTGAATTAGCACGTAACTTACAAGTTGAAGTATTGCCAACATTCGTTATTTTAAAAGATGGCGAAGTAGTAGACCGCAAAATTGGCTTCATGCCAAAAGGCGATCTTCAAGGTGCTATTGAATCTAAATTCTAATAATCGGTATAAAACTATATAAATAGAGGCAAAAAAACCTCATCAATGTATAAAGCATACATTGATGAGGTTTTTTTCATAATTTTTATAGAGGTAAATAAAAAGTATCGTATAAATATAAAATTAAATTAAAATATAAATTTTCATTTTACATAATTCAATATTATTAATAACACAGTGTTTATGCGGATAATTACTTATTTTTGAATGAGTAAAAAATGAAGCATAAGTTTAACTTATTAATTTTTTTATGGAAATTTAAAATAATATATGGTAGTATTATGTTAAATATTGTGAATGTTTAGTGAAAAGAGTGCAATATTTGATTTATTTCTTCATTGTGGGGTGAGAGCCACAAATGTTGGGAGGGAACTTAATATGAATAAGGTATTCAAAGTTGTATGGAGTGCAACGAAGCACGCTTATGTCGTAACGTCTGAGTTAGCTAAGTCTCACCAAAAATCTGCTACTACAATTGTAGCAGCTGTTATTTTGGCGGCTAGCTTTTCTGGAGGTGTTGCTAATGCATCCAGCCCTGAGGATTGGGCTAGAGCTGATCTTATTGGTAGCCAAAGATGGTTAACACCTGATCAAAATGCTTGGGGTCATATGCAAGATCAACATCAAGTTGATCCACAACAATTAGATCAACAGCA
>CATWLR010000190.1:0-3325 GCA_958351665.1 Veillonella infantium
ATGTTAGCAATGGATTGATTACGTTGTTCGCGCTGAGCTTCACGTTCCTTAATAGTTTGTCGCAACGTATCACAGGTGAGGCGTACCTCTGTGAAAGCTTCATAAGCCTCTTGCTGTACCTTTTGTAATACAGTTAAACGCTCCATTAAGGCCCCTTGATTGCCATCTACACCGTGGTCTTCTTGCAAAGAAGCCAATGCTGTTTCTTGGTCTTTCAAGTTAGCCGTTGTACTAGCTAAATCAATATCGATTTGTAATAAACGTTGCTCTTCTTCACGAAGAACACGTTTCTTACGATCTATTTGATTTTGAATATTTTGTACCTTTGTTTCACTAGCCACATATAGTAAGTTCGTATGTTGGTAGCTTTCATCAAGGGTAGCTCGTTCTTTTTCGGCTTCTTCAACCCGTTTTTCAAGATTTTCCAAGCTAGCTGTTAAGGAACGAATGCGGTCTTCAATTTGCAGAAGCTCTTGTTCAAGGCTAGCCGCCTCTTCCTTACGGCTCAATACAGAGGCACGCTTACGCTTTGTAGCACCACCAGTTAAAGAACCACCAGGTTGGAACTGTTCACCCGTAAGGGTTACAATGCGTAATTGTTGATTATATTTTTTTTGTAAACCAATAGCATCATCCATGGAGGCTACTACTAAGGTGCGCCCCAATAAGTATTGGAAAATATGAGCGTATGTATTGTCAAAGGAAATACAATCAACAGCTGTACCTATTACACAACTTTCATGTAAAGCCGGCGTATCATAAGGTTTTCCTTTTACAGAATCCATCGGTAAGAAGGTTACGCGACCACCTTGGATAGATTTCAAATACTTAACGCCTTCGGCAGCAGCGCGAGAAGTAGTGGTCACAACGTGGTTAACACTACCACCTAATGCCGTTTCGATAGCCGTAGTATATTTATCTTCTACCGTAAAGAGATCACCAACAGCGCCCGTAATCTGTTCGCGCCAAGATCCTTTACCATTTAGGATATTCTTAGTACCTTCTAAGTAGCCTTCATGTTGTTCTTCCCATTGTGCTAATAGTTCGATACGACCTTTAACACGTTGCTCTTGGGTACGTAATTTTTGTAATTCTTTGCGTTCTTCGCGAGCTTGCAGGGCTGCTTCTTTTCCACCATCAACGAGGGCTTGTCGTTGTGCAGAAATAGCATTAAACTGTTGTCCTAATATGTCAAATTCACCGCGAGCTGCTTGTAATTCACTATCTACTTGACCTATTTCAGCCTTTAAAACCTCACATTGTTTTGTAGACTCTTCCTTACGAGCTTCTAAGCTACGAATACTAGCCTTTGCTGTTTCAATAGCGCTCACCAGTTCTAATTGATGTTGCTCAAAGGCTTCTCGATTAGACTGCAAGGACTGGAACTTCGCTTGCTCAGCACTTACATCTTCAACAGCCTTTTTATAGTTAGCTTCTAACTCTTCTAGGTTAGACTCTTTTTCTTTTAATTGAGCACTTTCATCTTGAATCAATTGATTTAAAATGTGTAACTGCTGTTCTTCGCCCTTTTGAGTAGCTTCCAATTCGCTAATCCGCATAGATGTTTCATCTAATTCACGACGAGCTGTTTTCAACTGCTCATCTAACAGACGTAAATGACCTGCTAAACGTTCTTCATCACGCTGCTTTTCCGTATATTGAGCTTCCCACAACTTGAGCTGTTCTTGCTCTTTTGTTGATGCGGATTGCAAGGTATGACGGCGAGCTTCCAATTTAGACAATTCAGTTTGAAGCTCAATCTCTTCATCCTTAAATGCAATATTATCATTTTCAAAACGCGTTAATAAACGATCAGAGGTCTTATAATTGTGAAAGGCAAGAGCACCATCATAATCGCGTTTAGTACGGCTTAAAGACATATATTTTTTAGTCTTTTCCGCCTTTTCAGACAAAGGTCCTAGTTGCTCTTCGATAGTAGCCATTACGTCGCGTACGCGTTCCATGTTTCGGTCTGTGCTAGCAATACGACGCAATGCATCTTCTTTATTGATTTTAAAACGAGAAATACCTGCTACATCTTCAAAGATCAAACGACGCTCTTCAGGCTTTGAATTCAAAATAGCATCAATGCGGTTCTGACCGATAATAGCCATTGAGTCTTTCCCAAGGCCTGTATCAGCTAATAAAAGGTGAATATCCTTTAAACGACAAGAGCGTTTATTGATAAGGAACTCACTTTCACCAGTACGATAAATACGGCGTGTAATAGCAACCTCAGCCATATCTACATCTAATTGATGGTCACTATTATCAAATACAAGTGTAACCTCAGCAGCACTCATAGGCTTGCGTTTTTCCGTACCAGAGAAAATAATATCCTCTGCTTTTTGACCACGTAAGTTACGGACATTGGATTCCCCTAAAACCCATTTCATGGCATCCGTAATATTACTTTTACCACTTCCGTTAGGTCCAATAACGGCAGTCATTCCTGGTGAGAATTTTACAACCGTTTTATCTGCAAACGATTTAAAGCCCTTTAATTCTAACCGAAGTAATTGCATGACTGCCTCCTTTCTACTAACAACCCCGAATAATCATATCTTTTATTATAACATATATTGTAGGCCATCAATACAGCAACGAACAGTATTTCTCGTATTATCTTCACACCAATCTATGCTAAATTGAGGATACGTTTCTTGAAAATATAAAATATTGCGATTTTTGAGACCTCGCACCTTTGATGTACTGCTTCTAGGATAAGAAATTACAATTCTATGTTTCATCAAAATATCACCACTATCCGAATAAAATCTACATCCTACCTTATGGGTATGGTAATAATCAAAATGAGAAAAATTGTAACTATTTTGCTTTCCTAATAAATTTTCTGAAGAAAGATGTTCATCAATACATCTTTCAATACGTTGTTTATATTGTTCATTTACAACGAGCTCACCCATAGCAGGTTCATAGGGACCTGCTACCAAACTATTGCCTGAATCAAGCTCGTCCGTGCTTTGTAATCCTGTACGTATAACTTCAATATTATGCTGTTTAAACCATTCCTTTAAGAATGCACAATATTTAATAGCTTGCTCGGTACTTAATGGCTCATACTCACCAGCTCTATATTGATCTGCTAGTTCCGTATTTTCTATAACAAGAACAGGATAGATTCGAACAAAATCTGGTTCTAGTTTAACTACAGCAATAGCGGTTTCTAGAATGGTTTCCCAAGTTTCACCTTTTAATCCTGGTAAAAGCTGAACACCTACAGTCATTCCACGTCGCTTTAATCGTGCAACAGCCTCTACTACCTCTTGAGCTGTGTGACCACGCTTAGCATCGACTAAAATAC
>CATWLR010000191.1:0-3307 GCA_958351665.1 Veillonella infantium
TGTATTATTTCCTCCTATTTTTTGCCTGTAGATTTTTCGTCCTTACCATGACCTTTAAAAGTACGTGTAGGAGCGAACTCACCTAATTTATGACCTACCATATCTTCTGTAATGAATACAGGTACATGTTTGCGACCATCATGCACAGCAATTGTGTGGCCTACAAAACTTGGGATAATAGTAGAGGCACGGGACCAGGTTTTTACAACTTTCTTTTCGTTAGTTTCGTTTAAAGCTTCAACTTTCTTAAGCAAATGATCTGCTACGAAAGGGCCTTTTTTAATAGATCTGGACACTATTTTATCTCCTTTCCTTTATCCTATTTTGTACGACGTTTAATGATTAAGCTATTAGAAGCTTTTTTCTTGTCGCGAGTTTTAACACCATGTGCTGGTTTGCCCCAAGGTGTAACAGGATGTTTACGACCAACAGGAGATTTACCTTCACCACCACCATGTGGATGGTCACAAGGGTTCATTACAACACCACGGTTGCCAGGGCGAACGCCCATCCAACGATGACGACCAGCTTTACCAATTACAAGGTTGCTGTGGTCAGCGTTACCAACAACACCTACTGTTGCACGGCACTCTTGACGAACACGACGCATTTCACCAGATGGTAAACGAAGAATAGCATAGCCATTATCTTTACCCATCAATTGAGCAGATGTACCAGCGGAACGAACGATTTGGCCACCTTTACCGATTTTCAATTCGATATTGTGGATTTGTGTACCGTCTGGAATATTAGCCAATGGTAAGCAGTTACCAGGTTTAATATCGGACTCAGGACCGGAGAATACAACGTCACCAACTTTTAGACCGTTAGGAGCTAAAATGTAGCGTTTTTCACCATCAGCGTAGTTAAGCAAAGCGATACGAGAAGAACGGTTAGGATCATACTCGATTGTTGCTACTTTAGCTGGAATATTATCTTTAGTACGTTTGAAGTCAATAATACGATATTGACGTTTATGACCGCCACCTTGGTGACGAACTGTCATTTTACCAGTATTGTTACGACCACCTTTTTGAGAAATCTTAGCTAGCAAAGATTTTTCTGGTTTGCTTGCTGTGATTTCGTCGAAGGCGGATACTGTCATAAACCGGCGACCAGCGGAGTACGGTTTAAATGATTTAATTGCCATTAGTGGGCCTCCTTACAACTAGACTCTTAGACACCTTCAAAGAATTCAATGGATTCGCCAGCTTTTAAGGTTACGATAGCTTTTTTATAATCGCTACGTTTACCTTGTGTACGACCCATGCGTTTAGTCTTACCTAAAACACGAATAGTAGCTACTTTTTCTACTTTTACATTGAAGATTTTTTCAACTGCTTGACGGATTTGCACTTTATTTGCAGTCAAAGGCACACGGAAAGTGTATTTGCCTTCTTCCATAAGCATAGTGGATTTTTCGGTAATAACCGGGCGGATTAGTACATCATGTAATTGCATTATCCAAGTACCTCCTCGATTTTTGCGACAGCACCTTTAGTAATGAAGAGCTTATCGTAATGAAGAAGATCGAAAATGTTCATACCTTCGCAAGCCAATGCTTTAACACCTTGGATGTTGCGAGCGGAACGTTCAACATTTACATCACCTTCAGTGATGAACAATACTTTTGCATCACCAACGTTGAAGCTATTGATAATGTTCAACACTTCTTTAGTTTTAGGAGCTGCTAATGTGATTTCTTCCAAAACGTATAATTCGCTATTATTCACTTTATCGCTAAGAGCAGATTTAACTGCCAAACGTCTAGCCTTACGAGGCATAGCTTTGTAATAGCTGCGAGGTTGTGGACCAAATGTAGTACCGCCACCAATCCAGATTGGAGAACGGCTGGAACCGGAACGTGCACGACCAGTACCTTTTTGTTTCCAAGGTTTGCGGCCACCGCCACGAACCATACCTCTAGTTTTTGTTGCATGTGTGCCGAGACGTTCGTTAGACAATTGACGAACTACGGCTTGATGCATAACGGCTTCGTTTACTTCAACGCCGAATACTGCATCGTTTAACTGTATTTCACCGACTTTAACGCCGGATTGATTATATGTTGCTACTGTAGGCATTACATAATCCTCCTTTCGACAAATGATTATTTAACAGGTTTAACCGTGTTGCGAACCATAACCAAGCTACCTTTAGCGCCTGGGATACCACCTTTAACCAATAAAAGGTTACGTTCAGCATCAACTTTCACAACGGATAAGCGTTGTACGGTAACTCTGTAACCACCCATTTGTCCAGGGAGTTTTTTACCTTTGTATACCTTACCGCCGCCACCGGAGATCATAGGACCGATGGAACCAGGTTCACGGTGAGATTTGGAACCATGAGTTTCAGGACCACGGGAGAAGTTATGGCGTTTAATTGTGCCAGCAAAACCCTTACCTTTACCTGTACCCACTACGTCCACCAATTCACCTTCTGCGAAGATATCAGCTGCCAGAGTTTGGCCTACTGTGTAGTCAGCTGCATTAGCTACGCGAACTTCGCGAAGATATTTAACTGGAGCTACGCCAGCTTTGTCGAACTGACCTTTTACAGGTTTTGTTAAATGTTTTTCTTTAATGGAACCGTAACCAATTTGTACTGCTTCGTAGCCGTCTGTTTCAACAGTCTTAACGCGCACTACAACGCTTGGGGTAGTTTCCACTACTGTTACAGGAACTAATTGGCCTTCTGCTGTGAAGACTTGAGTCATTCCTAATTTTTTACCCAAAATAGCTTTAGACATTATCGCACCTCCTTATAGTTTTATTTCAATAGATACACCAGCTGGTAAATCTAAACGAGTGATAGCATCTACTGTTTTCGAATTTGGTTCAAGAATATCGATTAAGCGTTTATGTGTACGCATTTCGAATTGTTCACGAGAATCTTTATTTACGTGTACAGAACGAAGAATTGTGAAGATATTCTTTTCTGTTGGCAATGGAATCGGACCAGATACCATAGCGCCATTTCTTTTTGCAGTGTCTACGATCTTAGCAGCGCTTTGATCGAGAGCTTTGTGGTCGTATGCCTTAAGGCGAATACGGATTTTTTGCTGTTTAGCCATTATTAATAATTCCTCCTGTCGTCCATTTCGTGAATGGGCTGCTCCATAGAAATTCTCCTCCGCAGAGGCAACCTTCTACTTCATAGTTTAAAAACACAACACTAGAGCGGCATTACTGCCGCTCTGAATGCTGCATGTATTGTGCTCAACGCATCACTACGATGAGCATAAAAGGTTAAATTAACCTTCGATTTCAGTTACAACGCCAGCGCCTACTGTATGGCCACCTTC
>CATWLR010000192.1:0-3296 GCA_958351665.1 Veillonella infantium
CTAGTGAGGTAGAATGACTCAAATTCTTTTGGATTTGGTTTCGTACAAATGATACCAATATCAATCAAGCCTTCTTGAACACTAATCTCAACTTTTTTAGAACCTTGTTCATAAAGTTCTAATTCAATTTGTGGATATACCTTTTTGAACTCCCCTAAAAGCTGAGCGAAGATAGGTGCATCGGTAATTGGTGGAATACCAATTCTAATGGAACCTTGTTCCAAACGAAACTCGTTTTCAAAATCAGTTTTTAGATGTTCAAACATGAATACTACGCGTTTTGCGTGGGTTAAGAAGATGGTACCCCCATCAGTAAGTTCTACAGATTTAGCATTACGCATGAAGAGAACAACACCAAGTTCGTCTTCTAAAGCTTTAATAGTACGGCTGATAGCGGATTGGGAGATGTGCAAATTCCGCGCAGCTTTACTAAAGCTTTTTTGATCAGCTACTTCAACGAAGTATTTCAAATGATGAAAATCCATAATTAACCCCCTAAAAATAAAATCTGGTTATGGGAAGTGACCTATGCTAAATGAGAATAGTTATTACTATAATGCAATTAGCTATTACTTTATGTAAAGCATGGATAGCAATATTGGCAAAGCGACAGTCACTGTATGTGTTGCGTTGATAGGGCCCAGCACGTTATAATGTGCATATAGGGCTATATCAAGTTATGATATTAGGAATTATGGTTGTGCCCAATACAAAAGTATGTTCACACATAATGCCATATTATATATAACATATATATTATTGCATTATTTTTTCATGTGCGCAAGTTTGTAATGGTTGTTATTCCTAAACATAATGATAGATTAAGCAAGTGTTCTATTTTTGCTAAATGCTTAAGGAGGCAATAATCACATGAGTCGTAAATTTAAAACTATGGACGGCAACCAAGCGGCTGCTCACGTTTCTTATGGTTTTACAGAAGTTGCTGCGATTTACCCAATCACTCCATCTTCCCCAATGCCAGAACACATTGACGAATGGGCTGCGTCTGGTCGTAAAAACATCTTCGGCAACACTGTTCAAGTTGTAGAAATGCAATCTGAAGCAGGTGCTGCTGCCGCAACTCACGGTTCTTTACAAGCTGGTGCATTAACAACAACTTTCACATCTTCCCAAGGTTTGTTATTGATGCTTCCTAACTTATACAAAGTAGCAGGCGAATTACTTCCAGGTGTATTCCAAGTAGCTGCTCGTGCATTGGCTGCACACGCTTTGGCTATCTTCGGTGACCATCAAGACGTAATGGCTGCTCGTGCAGCTGGCTGCGCTATGCTTGCTGAATCCTCCGTACAAGAAGTAATGGACTTGTCCGCTGTAGCTCACTTGACAGCTATTAAAACTCGTGTACCATTCATCAACTTCTTCGACGGTTTCCGTACATCCCATGAAATTCAAAAAATTGAAATCTGGGACTATGAAGATTTGAAACCATTAGTAGACATGGACGCTGTTAAAGCTTTCCGTAAAAATGCTTTGAACCCAGATGCTCCTGTAACTCGTGGTACTGCAGAAAACCCTGACGTTTACTTCCAACATCGCGAAGCATCCAACAAATTCTACTTGAACGTTCCTGACGTTGTAGAACATTACATGAACGAAGTTAACAAATTGGCTGGTACTAACTACCAATTGTTCAACTACCATGGTGCTCCTGATGCAACTGACGTAGTCGTTACTATGGGTTCTTCCGCTCAAGTAGTACAATCCACTGTTGACTACTTAAATAAATTGGGCCGTAAAGTTGGTTTCATCAACGTTCACTTGTTCCGTCCATTCGCAACAGATCGTTTGTTGAAAGCTCTCCCTCAAACAGTAGAACGCATTGCAGTTCTTGACCGTACTAAAGAACCAGGCGCTTTGGCTGAACCATTGTTCTTGGACGTACAAGCTGCTGTAATCGACGGTGGCCGTAACGTAAAAGTTATCGCTGGTCGTTATGGTTTGAGCTCCAAAGACGTTATCCCTGCAGACATCGTAGCTGTATTCGATAACTTGGCTGCTGAAAACGGCAAGAAATTCTTCACATTGGGTATCAATGATGATGTTACATTCTTGTCCTTGGATCGTGCTGAAGGCGTAGAAGTTGAAACTCCTGGTTTGACTGAATGTAAATTCTGGGGCTTCGGTTCTGACGGTACTGTAGGTGCGAACAAATCCGCTATCAAAATCATCGGTGACCACACTGATATGTATGCTCAAGCATACTTCGATTACGACTCCAAAAAATCTGGTGGCGTAACAATGTCTCACCTTCGTTTTGGTAAAAACCCAATCAACTTGCCATACTTGGTAACTGAACCTCAATTCGTAGCATGTCACCGTCAATCTTACGTACATGAATACGACTTGATCCGCGGTATCAAAAAAGGCGGTACATTCTTGTTGAACTGTACTTGGTCTCCTGAAGAATTGAACGAACATTTACCTGCTAAATTACGTCGTCAAATCGCAGAAAAAGAATTGAACTTCTACATCATCAACGCTGCGAAAATCGCTTCTGAAATCGGTTTGGGCGGCCGTATCAACATGGTAACTCAAGCTGCATTCTTCAAATTGACTGAAATCATCCCTGTAGATGACGCTGTTAAATACCTTAAAGAATCCGTAGTAACTTCTTACGGTAAAAAAGGTCAAAATATCGTTGACATGAACAACGCTGCTATCGATCAAGGTGTTAACGCTTTGGTAAAAGTAGATGTTCCTGCTGACTGGAAAAACGCTGTTGATGAAGGTGGCCACGCAGTTAAACCTGGTTGCGAATCTTGCCCATCCTTCGTTCAAAACATTGCACAACCAATCAATGCACAAGCTGGTTATGATCTTCCTGTATCCACATTCGCTGGTTACGAAGATGGTACATTACCTGCTGGTACTGCTAAATTCGAAAAACGCGGTCCTGCATTGTTCGTTCCAAAATGGTTACCTGAAAACTGTATTCAATGTAACCAATGTTCCTTTGTATGTCCACATGCTACAATTCGTCCAATCTTGGCAACTGAAGCAGAAGTGGCTGCAGCTCCAGAACATTTCGATACAATCCCTGCATTGGGCGCTAAAGACCTTCAATTCCGTATCGCAGTATCCCCATTAGATTGCTTGGGTTGCGGTAACTGTGTTGATATCTGTCCAGCTCCTAAAGGCAAAGCTATCGTAATGACTTCCATCGATTCCGAAATCGAACAAGCTGAAGCATGGAATTACGGTGTTAACCTTCCTGTAAAAGAAAACCCTATGAAGAAGGACACTGTTAAAGGTTCCCAATTCGAACAACCATTGTT
>CATWLR010000193.1:0-3275 GCA_958351665.1 Veillonella infantium
TCTCTGTATCGGGTGCCCTATTTGAAGAAACACAACATATCTTACATCGAGATATGAAAAATATAACAGGTGCTAATGCCATCCTATCTGGCCTTGCTACCCTTGAAAGACCATACTACGTGGAGCTTTTACAAGCTAGCCAAATTAAAAGCGGCACCTTTACATCTCGTTTAAATGACCTCATGGCGATGGGTCTCGTAGGTCGTATCCAAGCGAATAGCCGTGGACCTGCGAAATACGCAGACTACCACTTTACCAATAGCATGTTCCATTTCTGGTACCGCTATGTGTATAAATACTGGGGCGACATCGTCCGTGGTAATGGTGCAGACGTGTACCAAACCTACGTAAAACCACAACTGAAAGACTTTGTGGAAGCTTCCTGTATTGCAATTTAATCAGACAATTTAATCAGACACCACACTTCCTCTGTGGTGTCTTTTTGTGTTGTTTATTTATTTTGCCGTAGTATTCTTTTGAATCCTATTTATGTGTCATATTATTTTGATTATATTTCATTTTCAGCAATTACCAATCAAGATGTATAGTTATGTCCTTTCAGAGATAGAAATTAATATTAGATTGTAACAGAATATGACGGAATTCAAAAGAATTGCCAATTTGTCAAAATCTCCGATCCACGTTATTGTGTAGATAAGCGCTATGCCATGGCAGGAAAGGGGATTTATGTTATACACAAACGAAGAACCGTTAGTACAACGAACCTGTATTAAAACTGCAAGCTTACAATCGGAGAAATTAGTTACTAGAAAATCAGTATCTGAAAAAGGACAATCTAAAAAAGCACAATCTAAAAAAGCACAATCTGAGGAGCTATCAACTGCGGAAAAAACTTCTAACAAAGTGCTTTCTAAGGAACTAAAGTACAAGGTGCCAGAGGTGTTGAAATTACAGACCCTCATTTGTGGGCATCAGGTATTAACATCCTTATCGGATAAAAGCCTTGTGTCGATTTGTCAAAATCCGAACATGCGGATTCAGACCGTTGGATATCAGCCGTGGTCTGTTGATGAGCTGCGCCATGATGCGGCACAAATTGAGCTCTGTCGCAGGTATCGACCACTCATCTTGCACTATACGAATCGGACCGGGAACCGCGAGTTTAGGGAAGACCTAGAGAGCTATCTATGGGCCATACTTTTGGAATCGATTTATAGCTTTGATCTGAAAGGGGCTGTACCGTTCCCTGGCTTTGTGAAAGCTGGCATTAGATATGGTTATATGCGGTATTGGAAACGAGAACGGTTACGTAATCATCGGGAGATTCATATACCAGACCGCATCAGCGATGATGGAGAGGTCACGTTTGGTATGGATATCTTTTCGTCTGGAGAAAATATAGCGGACATGATCATGACCGCTGATGAGGAACAACGCTTACGAGCTCGCCTTGTATGGGCGTTAGGCAGACTGTCTCCAGATCAGCGCGACCTATTGCGTCGCGTTTACGGAGAATGCCAAAGCTTGGTATCAGTCAGTGAAGAGCTGAACTGTAGCCGCCAAGCTATCCAAAGACGTCATGAACGAGCCCTTCGGAAGCTGCGCAGATACCTAACGATGGACTTTAAGAAATTGCGAGTACACTAGTATGAATGCAATAGGGCTATACATTCATTAGAGATATACACGTATTAGAGTTATATACATATGAGATTCTTAGAACCCTGAATCGATTAGAATATGTAGTGTAAACATATGAATATTAGTCTATTAGAGTTTAGTTCGTATTAAATACTATGTGTTAATATAATTTAATTTCTTATTTATATTCTGATTTTTGTATAATTCCGTTAATCTCGATTAACAGATATACATAAAATATGCAATTCTCAATGTAAATGAGAAAATAATGACACATATACGTAATTATTAGTTTTACAAGATCTTAAAGTCTTTAATTTTACATAAATTTCTATAGTTTTATGTATATATTTACAAATTATACAGTGTGATATACAATTAAATCAACAGCAGATTAAAGCATGCGAATCTGCTTTCACAGAACACGTGTTCATTGTATTGTTGAAAGGAATGTTCCTAATTAGAGTGGAGAGAATTCCTATGATAACACATGATGAATTAACAGATATGATGGCCGCTCGGCTATCTAAGGGAGAGGATTTGGATTTGATCTATACGAATCCAAAGAACCACATTGTTTGTTTTATTCCTACTTATGAGCCTGATGGTGGTGATAGTACGAAGTGCTATTTCGTAGATGGCCGTGAAGAACTGGTCTGTCTGCCGATGCGCACCATTACGCGGGAGCTGGCGATACAGGAAGGGCTGAGGCCCAATTATATTATGACCAGCGACGGTCGGCGCAGCAGCTATACATCGCCTAAGACCTATGGTCCGCATCTAACCTTTGCCCATATCAAATGTCGGCGCCCTGTCGGCAAAGACGTGGTGTACGGCCTCTTTAACGTGGCTATACCTTATGAATATATCGTCAGGGAAGGTCCGGAACCCGATACGAGCTATATTCACGTAGGGAACTTCGCACCGATTCTGGTGTACCAATCTCCGCGTCACGTCAAACACAAACTGAACGAAGCCATGCTAGAACACTGCAACTACGTGCGCAAAATGCTAGCCCGCATCAAACTCAGCCAAAACCCACAAGTCGTGGCCGAACTATTTATCGCCTGGAGAGACTTAACGAGATAAGGATTAGTTAGGTGGTGAAAGTAGGGTTAAGAGGGGAGAGAAAAGGAGGAACTATAGGGAGAAAAATATAATACGGAAAATAAGGTGATCATAAATACACAAGACGTTTCAAACACTTGATTATATTCCAAGAAGAACCACCCCTGATTGGGGTGGTTTTATTTTGTTATTATTAATCTAAAAATCCATTATTATACTAAATAATAACTATCCATTAAAAATCTGTGCATATTTAATAATTATTAAAGGTATTTATAATGAATTAATTGAATTTTGACATCAAAAATCCGATAATATAATTAATAATGAAAAAAGTGTGAAGTTGTTGTAGTCGTTTGTGTAAGGGGTTTTATTGTGGGCTTTTTTAGATTTAGACGATCTATAAAGATTGCACCAGGAATTAAAATTAACCTTAATAAGAAAAGTACTAGCCTTACTATTGGTCGTAGAGGAATTCATACGACAATAAATGGATCCGGCGTTCGGAATACTATAGGGCTTCCAGGTAGTGGTCTTTCCTATACCTCATATCAAAAGTTTGATAATAATTCAGTTAATACAGGAATTCCTTATATACGTGTCTG
>CATWLR010000194.1:0-3271 GCA_958351665.1 Veillonella infantium
TTCTCATTAAGTCTTCAAATTCGTCAAATAAATATAGATTATCAGTAGGTCCTGGGGACGCTTCTGGGTGATATTGTACAGAGAAGATAGGCAATTCTTTATGGCGCATACCTTCCACAGTACCATCGTTTACACTGCGATGTGTAATTTCTACAAAGTCTGGCAAGGAAGTATCATCTACTGCATAGCCATGGTTTTGAGATGTAATATATACGCGGCCTGTACGTAAATCTTGTACTGGATGGTTAGAACCACGATGGCCAAACTTCAATTTAAATGTCGTACCACCATAAGCTTGCGCCAATACTTGATGACCCATGCAAATGCCGAAGATTGGTTTTTTACCGAACAATTTCTTTACCTCTTCTACGGCATAGCCAAGATCTTGAGGGTCTCCAGGGCCATTAGATAAGAATACACCATCTGGATTTGCTGCTAACACATCTTCAGCCTTAGCATCTGCAGGGAACACTGTTAATCGGCAACCAGCAGCTTCTAAAGAGCGAAGAATATTTTCCTTTACACCGTAGTCCATTACAGCTACATGGAACTCAGCATTTTTATCGCCACGCATTCCTTGCCATTTTGTAGTTACACGCATAACTTGATCTGTTGGCAAGTCTTGTTTAAATAATTTTTGAATATCTTCCATAGGGTAGTCAGAACGTACAAGTACGCCTTTCATTACACCATGGTTACGAATAACACGTGTAATAGCACGTGTATCTACATCATAAAGGCAAGGGATGCCGTGTAAACGAAGATACTCGCTAAATAGCCCTTCATTTTGCCAGTTAGATGGGAAATCACACAGTTCGCCTACGATAAAGCCTTTACAATATGGTTTAGGACCTTGAGTAATAGCATTCAATGTACCATAATTACCAATCAAAGGATATGTTAATGTAATAATTTGATCCGCATAGGATGGGTCAGTCAAGATTTCTTGATACCCTGTCATACCTGTGTTAAATACAACTTCGCCTACTGTTGGAGCGCCACCTAATAAGGAACCTTCAAACACGGAACCATCTTCAAGAACTAACTTGCCTTTCATTATAAGACTACGCCCTCCTTCATAACTACTTTGCCATCAACTACTGTAAGTTTGGCCTTACCTGTAACAGTCATACCATCAAATGGACTGACTTTACCTTTTGTATAGAATTTATTGCGATCTACTGTCCACTCTTCTGTTGTAGAGAATACAGTAATATCTGCTGGTTTACCAACCTCAAGAACACCTGCATCGAGGCGCATTAATTCAGCTGGACGTGTACTCATATAGTACACAACTTGGTCAATACTGAGTTTATCTGGACCATATGCATTAGTAATAACCGCTGCCAAAGATGTTTCGAGACCACTGAAACCATTAGGAGCACAGCAGAACTCATGGTCTTTTTCTTCATACGCATGTGGTGCATGGTCTGTAATAATTGCATCAATTGTGCCATCTTTCAAGCCTTCTAATAACGCTTGGCGATGATCTTCGGATCGAATTGGAGGAGCCATTTTGAACGCTGGGTTATATTCGCGTAAATATTCATCTGTGAAAGATAAATGTTGGCTTGTAACTTCACATGTTACATTAAGACCTTTTGCTTTTGCACGACGAACCATATCCACAGTATTTTTACTACTTACGTGAGCAATATGAATGTGA
Organism: Veillonella infantium; assembly: GCA_958351665.1. Taxonomy (GTDB): domain Bacteria; phylum Bacillota; class Negativicutes; order Veillonellales; family Veillonellaceae; genus Veillonella; species Veillonella infantium_A. The sequence goes on from CATWLR010000194.1 coordinate 1,667, forward strand.
CCACCTGTCATTTCAGATAACAAGATGTCACGAGCAACAGCCAAATCTTCAGCTACTGCAGGACGACCAATAACACCTAATTCATAAGAAACGATACCTTCATGCATATGACCATTTTTAGTCAATGTAATGTCTTCTGCATGGTCGATAACCATTTTATTGAACATGGAGGAGTATTCTAAGGCACGACGCATAAACGCAGCATTTTCTACATAGTGACCATCATCGGAGAAGGCTACTACACCAGCTTCCGCCATGTCACCCATTTCAGCAAGTTCTTTGCCTTCAAGGCCTTTTGATACAGCACCAATAAATTCTACTTTTACAACACCTGTAAGCTCAGCCTGTTTTTGTAAGCCTCTTACAAGAGCAGCATTATCTACAACTGGATTTGTATTAGCCATAGTTACAACACGTGTGAAACCACCTGCTGCAGCTGCTTGTGTACCGGAGTGGAAATCCTCTTTCGCCTCTTGGCCTGGTTCACGTAAATGTGTGTGAATATCGATAAGGCCAGGTGCTACGATAAGACCTGTTGCATCATATACTTCAGCGCCTTCAGCACTCAAGTTTTGTCCGATGGCTGCAATTTTACCATCTTTTACGAGAACGTCTGCTACTTCGTTTTGTTTTTTCGCCGGATTTACTACCGTACCATTTTTAATAAGCAAGCTCACTACCGTCACCTCCGATAATAGTTAAGTACAATACAGCCATACGTACAGCTACGCCATTACGTACCTGTTCTTGAATTACGGATTGATCAGAATATGCTACATCTGGTGCAATTTCAAGGCCGCGGTTCATAGGACCTGGATGCATTACCATTACATCATCTTTAGCCAATTTCAATACATCATTATTAATACCGAAGATACGAGCATACTCTCTATTTGTAGGATACAATGCAGAATGAATACGTTCTAATTGAATGCGAAGTACGTTAACTACATCTGCATCAGCCACTGCTTCACGAATATCGTGGTGAACGGTAACACCTAATTTTTCGAGCTCTGGATATACCATTGTACGAGGGCCAGCCAAATGGACTTTAGCACCCATTTTTGTAAGGCCATAAATGTTAGATCTTGCTACACGGCTATGCATAATATCGCCTAAGATAACAACTTTTAAGCCTTCAATAGATTCTTTTTTCTCTAAAATGGAGTACATATCTAATAATGCTTGTGTTGGATGTTCATGAGCGCCGTCACCAGCATTGATAATAATAGGATCTACTGCTTTTGTGGCATATAGAGGAGCCCCTTCTGCACTATGACGCATTACGATAGCATCTGTGCCCATATAGGATAATGTTAGCAAAGTATCACGGAAGCTTTCACCTTTACCCATGGAAGAACCGCTAGGAGAAAGATTGATAACGTCAGCCCCTAAATATTTGCCAGCTAATTCAAAGGAACTACGGGTACGAGTACTTGGCTCCATAAAGAGGTTAATAATAGATTTCCCCTTTAAAACTGGAACCTTCTTGTCATCAGAAAGAACGATTTTCTTCATTTTTTTTGCCACATTTAAAATCAATTTGATTTCTTCAGGTGACACATTTTGCAAACCTAATAAATGTTTGCCTTTTAGGCTAACTTG
>CATWLR010000195.1:0-3266 GCA_958351665.1 Veillonella infantium
ACGTAAACTTGTAATTAAATCTTTATATTCTTGTAATGTATAATGGCGTTTCATCAACTTTAAAACGTGATCAGAACCGGCTTGTAGAGGTAAATGCAAGTGTGGACATACACGTTTATTAGTAGCCATTAATTCTACTAACTCATCAGAAACCTCTACTGATTCAATAGAGCCGAAACGAATGCGGTATAAATCAGGAATCTCTAATAAAGCTTTTACTACATCGGCTAATGTAGGGCGACCTGGCAATTCTACACCATAATTCCCCAAATGTATACCTGTTAATACGATTTCATGAAATCCATGTTCTACTAAACGTTTTGCTTCTTGTACAATATCATCCACTTTACGAGATTTCAATTTTCCTCGAGTATACGGAATGATACAAAAGGCGCAATAGTTATTACAGCCTTCTTGAATTTTCATGAAAGCACGAGCTTTATCAGACTCATTGCCATATAATGGCATTTCTTCAAAGTTAGACTCATTCATGATATCCCGTACAGCATTGATTTGACGTTCTGTAGATTCTAATTGCTCTACGAGCTCAACGATTTTAGATCGATTATTGGTACCGATAACAAGATTAACACCGTCAATAGCAGCAATCGCATCTGGATCAAGCTGAGCATAACAACCAGTAACGATTACATAAGCATCTTCATTTTGACGCTTTGCTTTTCGAATCAATTGACGGGATTTCTTTTCCCCCATATTCGTAACAGAACATGTATTAATTACATATATATCAGCTTTTTCATCGAAGTCTACTGCTTCGTAATTATTTTGTAAAAATAAACCTTTCATAGCATCTGTGTCATACTGATTGACACGACAGCCCAAGGTTGTAAAAGCAACGGTTTTCATTGCACCTCTCTATTCTTATTTAATTTATAGTTCTAATTCATATTGAATCATTGCTAATGATCCAATAGCGGCAGTTTCTGCTCGTAAAATAGTAGTACCAAGAGAAACTGATTTTCCACCACTCTTTATAATAGCATTGATTTCCTTCTCTTGATAGCCCCCCTCTGGACCAACACAGATTAGAATATCAGTTATAGTTTGATTAGTGTGTATTGATTGAAGTGCAGTCTTAATAGTATGTCCATCTTCATTTTCATAGGCTACTAATTTTAATGCATCAGACTCGATTTCAAGGACTTGTGAAAGCGTTTCACCTACCACAAGTGTGGGCAGTTGATTGCGGCCACATTGTTGGGCTGCTTCTAGCATAATTTTTTCCCAACGACTGACTTTTGATTGTAATTTTTTATCATCATATTTAGCTACACAGTTAGCAGTAGATACAAGATAAATGGTATCTACATTTAACTCCGTCGCCTTTTGTAATACCCATTCTAACTTTTCACCTTTCAATAAGGATTGAACTAGAATAGTTCGATATGACGATACATCAGTCGCTACATATTCAATAAGTTTAGCTTGTGCTATACCATCAACTTCATCGGTAATCTGATAGATACCACAACGATTATCACTGCCCGTTACAGTAATGGGTTTTTCCATATTATGACGAAATACATGTAACACATGATGTGTCACATCTTTCGGTAATTCTATTCTTTCATCTAATGGTGTAGGAATAAAAATCTTTTTCATCGCTTTTCTAACGCAAATGTATGCCAAGGCCCTGCAATGCGCTCCTCAATAATATGCCAATCAGCATTAATATATGGCATAATCTCATCATGCCGTTCATCTATAATGCCACTTATAATTAAAATCCCCTTATCCTCTAGTTTTTTACCAATTTGAGGTAATAGTATTTTAAGAGGATCCACTGTTAAGTTAGCTAAAATTAATTTGGCAGTACCATTGAAATCACTATCCAAATTACCACAAATAATCTCTGCAGATACATGATTATTCTCACAGTTAATGCGAGCTTGATTGGCAGCATATTCCTCAATATCGATCCCAACCAAATGCTTGATTCCTAAATGTGCTGCTACCAATAAGAGGATACCCGTTCCTGTACCAATATCTAAACAAGTAACTTGATTAAGATCCATGGATTCACTATAAGATTTCAATAGTTCGGCACATGTACGTGTTGTTTCATGAGAGCCAGTACCAAAGGAAATATCGGAATCGATTTCTATAATTGTTTTATTGTCGACGTTATTATATTCTTGCCAAGCAGGTTTAATAATTAAATTAGGTAGAATTTCTGTAGGTTCAATATATTGCTGCCAAGAATTGAGCCATGTAGATTCATCTAATATATTTGTATCAACAGATGTAACACTAATATTTGCTTCTGTAAGACGATTTTCTAAGTCTGACTTAATTGTATTAGAGTCCAATGATGGATCTGCATACATAGTTAATTTAATTAAATTTGGTTGATTTTCTACATCTTCTTCTATAATTCCATTGTCTGCATAATCGTCAAAAAGAGTAGTCACCTCATCGGTGGCTACTCTTTCACAGACAATGGATACTTCTATCCACTGCATATATGCTCCTTTATAGGGAATGTGACGGAATAAACCATTCCTTCACATGAGCTGTTCATTTAGTCAAACGGTCCTTAATTTTTTCAAAGAGACTTTTGCTCACTTGTAAGTTATTTACATCTTCGTTACTTTCGTTTGCAAAGCGTAATAACAACTCACGTTGAGTATCTGTCAACTTCTTAGGCGTTTGGACAGTTACCACAATATGTTGGTCCCCTCGTTGTTTAGGGTTACGCAAATATGGAATACCTTTGCCCTTTACGCGGAATGCCGTTCCCGTTTGAGTACCTTCCGGAATCTTTAACTCTACTTTACCATCTAAGGTGTTAACTTGTATAGTCGCACCTAATGCAGCTTGAGCAAAGCTAATATTCACACGGCTAATAACGTCATTACCATTTCGTTCAAATTCCTTATGAGGACGAACAAAAATATATACATAAAGATCGCCTTTAGGGCCACCTAAGATACCTGGTTCACCTTCATTAGCAACGCGTAAGCGAGAACCGCTGTCTACGCCAGCTGGAATTTTAATAGAAATCTTGCGTTTTGCAAGCATTTCACCTGTACCACGGCATTTAGAACAAGGTTTTTCAATGCTTTTACCAGTACCATGACAGCGAGAACAAGTGCGAACGGATTGCATACGCCCAAATGGAGTATTTTGAATAACCGCTTCTTGACCAGAACCATGACAGTTTGGACAAGTATCGACACGAGATCCTGGTTCACCACCAGTACCATGACAGTGATCACATTCTTCATGACGATGCACTTCTATTT
>CATWLR010000196.1:0-3264 GCA_958351665.1 Veillonella infantium
TGCTAAAAAATTGAACTTCCGCACTATCGACCATCAATTGAAAGTATATGGTTACTGTAGCGATTGCCAAAATCATATGACTGAAGCAGAGCTTGAAAAGCTTGAGCGTATGGCTCATCACCATGCTTAATGGATACCTATATACGGGGCCATTACCGCTTGGCTCCGTAGTAGCTCATAATTGTGGTGCAGCAGGTCTCTTTTCAGATAAGGTAAATCCTGATGTTATCCTTGAAGCGCAGGACGCAAATGGGATGTATACTTTGACTGTCACCATTGGTGATGCGGTTCGCCAATTTGAAGGTCCCGTTTCCTCTATGGGACGACGTCAAATAGGGCAAGCTTTGTTACGCTATTTGCGTGAATACCAAGGTTTGCCAGTTGATGCGCCATGGGGGACTATGGTAGGTGTGCGCCCTACAAAGCTACTACATAAATATATAGATACATATGGCTCTGTCCACGCAGCAACTCGTCACATTAGGGACGAGTTTTCTGTGTCTATGGAAAAACTTGCCACTTTAGGCTCTATAGGTGAATACCAACGTCCATTTTTAGCTGATACAGACGATAAAAAGGTCAGCCTCTATTGTGGCATTCCTTTTTGTGACACCCGCTGTGTTTACTGCTCCTTTCCGTATGGACTCTATCAGGACTATGATGGTAAAAGCCAATTTTTAACTGCCTTAGGCCGGGACATAGAGGATATGAAAACTATTGTTGAATCTTATGGCTTAACGGTAGATACCCTCTATATGGGGGGCGGTACACCGACGGTGTTAGGGGATGAAGACTTTCACCAAGTCCTACAACAGTTGTCCCTACTTGTTCCAGCAGGTCATGAATTTACGGTAGAGGCGGGGCGTCCAGATTCCGTTAATCCTGTAAAACTACAATCCATGCTAGAACTAGGTGTGAATCGTATCAGTATTAATCCGCAAACCATGCAAGATGATATTTTGCGTCGCATTGGTCGTGGGCATAGTGCACGTGATATTGATGAGTTGTTACAATATGTCAAACATAATACGTCGCTAGCGGTAAATATGGATTTTATTGCCGGTTTACCAAATCAAACGATGCAAAACATGATAGAGAATATGGATTATGTATGTCAAAATTTGCCGGAAAATGTTACAATTCATACGTTAGCATTAAAACGTGGTAGCCCGTTGTACGATTTAAATATGCAAGATGATATTCCAGAGGAACATCTCGTGGCAGACATGGTACAATATGGTAAAGAGCGTCTGGAAGCGGCTGGTTATGTGCCATATTATTTATATCGCCAACAATATATGCGAGGGCAGTTAGAAAATATTGGCTACACCTTGCCAGGTAAAGCGTGCGAATATAATATTCAGATTATGGAGGAACGACAAAGTATTCTTTCCATGGGACCCGGTAGTTCATCTAAGTGGATGCGGGCCCCTGAATATCGTCAATTGAAACAGCATATGCCAAAGGATGTAGATGTTTACCACGCAACGATAGATGCACTATTAGAGAAACGACATAGAATTTGTAAAAAATTTTGGGAGGTTGTGTAATGGCTATTAGAAAACCAAGAGGTACACAAGACTTTTTGCCAGAGCAAATGATAAATTGGCACTATATTGAACAACGTATGCGTGAAATTTGTAAGGTATACGGGTTCAACGAAATTCGCACACCTGCCTTTGAAGATACTAAATTATTTTTGCGTGGCATTGGTGAAACTACAGATGTAGTACAAAAGGAAATGTACACATTTACTACAGGTGATGATGGTGGATCTAGCTTTACCTTGCGCCCTGAAAATACAGCATCTGCAGTACGCGCATATTTAGAAAATAAAGTATATGGTAAAGAAGGTCTTACAAAATGGTATTACATGGGGCCTATGTTCCGACATGATAAACCACAAGCTGGCCGTTACCGCCAATTCCACCAATTCGGTGCAGAGGTATTAGGCTCCCAATCTCCTGTAGTGGACAGTGAAGTTATTTGCATGGTAGTGCAATTGTTGAAAGACTTTGGCCTTAAAGACCTCAATGTAGAGGTGAACTCTGTAGGCTGTCCAACATGCCGCCCTGTATATCGTGAAAAATTAATTGAGTTCTTTGAGCCTAAAAAAGAACAATTATGTAGTGATTGCCAAGAGCGTTTATACAAGAATCCATTGCGTATCTTAGACTGCAAAAATGAAACATGTAAATCCTTGTCCGTAGGTGCTCCTGAAATTCACGAACATTTATGTGAAGAATGTCATGATCACTTCGAAGAATTAAAAACTTATTTAACGGCTGCTAATGTGCAATATACATTAAATCCTCGTTTAGTACGTGGTCTTGATTATTACACTAAAACAGCCTTCGAAGTTCAATACACTCCATTGGGGGCTCAAAGTGCCGTAGCCGGTGGTGGCCGTTATGATGGCCTCGTAGAGGAACTCGATGGTCCTCATACACCAGCTATCGGTTTTGCGATGGGCATGGAGCGCTTGCTCTTGGCTCTTGAAAAACAAAACTTATTGCCTGAACCTGCTGTAGAACCATCTGCTTTCGTCGTAGCTCTAGGTGATGCGGCTAAGGTGGAAGCTTTCAAAATTTGCCAAGCATTACATGATGCATATGTATCCGTTGAAATGGACGGACAGGGCAAGAGTATGAAGGCACAATTAAAATATGCTAACAAAATTAATGCAAAATATGTTATCATATTGGGTGATGATGAATTGGCTCGTGGGGAAGCCATAATCCGATTCATGGAAACTAGTGAACAAGAAACTGTACCACTCGATACAGTTTCTGAACGTATAACTTCTTTGGTGAAAGGATGACAATTAGAATGGAAACAATGCAAGGCTTACACCGTACGCACGGTTGTGGCACCATCTCTGAACAAGAGGTAGGTAAAGAGGTCGTATTATGTGGTTGGGTTGAACGCCGTCGTGACCATGGTGGTTTGATTTTCTTGGATTTACGTGATCGTTCTGGTGTAGTACAAGTGGTGGCATCTCCAGATCATAACGTGGAATCTTTCCACAAAGCAGAGGATGTTCGTAACGAATATGTACTTTGTGTACGTGGTAAAATTACAAAACGTGATGAAGCTGCTATCAATCCAAATCTTCCAACTGGTGCATATGAAATGTACTGTGAAGAGTTGCGCGTATTGAACTCCGCTAAAACACCTCCATTCTATATCCAAGATGATATCGATGTAGATGAAAATATTCGTTTGAAATACCGTTATCTTGACTTGCGTCGCCCTGAAATGCAA
>CATWLR010000197.1:0-3259 GCA_958351665.1 Veillonella infantium
AAAATTAATTTCAAAAAGAGGTATCATCAAATGATGACACCTCTTTTTTGAAAGTTTTGCAGTTTGTTTATTTTGGCAGGTTTTGTAAATTTGGCAGATTTAGTATAGAGATTTATATTTCATCCAGTTTGTTTTGGCCATTTCTTTTAGTTCTGTACCGCGGCCATCAAGGATTGCATTGATCAAGTATTTGCTGAAGCCTTTAGCTTGTTGGTAGGCAATTTTAGGAGGCATAGCAAGTTCTTGTTTGTCTACGCGAACATTGACGATAACAGGACCATTATGGTTGAGAGCTTCCATGATTTTTTCGTCTACTTCGCTAGAGTTTGTAATGCTTACACCTTTGATGCCTGCTGCTTCAGCGAGTTTACCAAAGTCTGGGTTTACAAAGTCCGTAGCATAGTCTAGGTAGCCAGAAGCTTTCATTTCCATGGCGATGAAGCTAAGTTCTTCGTTGTTGAATACAAAGATTTTAACTGGTAAGTTAAGTTGTTTCAATGTTAACATTTCGCCCATCATCATTGTGAGGCCACCATCACCGGAGAGGGAAATGACTTGACGATTAGGACATGCATTTTGTGCACCGATAGCATGCATCATAGCATTAGCCATAGAACCGTGGTTATAAGAACCTAAGATACGACGTTTGCCATTTGTTTTTAAGTGACGCGCAGTCCAAATTACTGGAGTACCTACGTCAAAGGTAAATATAGCATCATCAGCAGCTAATTTATTAAGACGATTTACAAAGTATTGAGGATGAATTGCGACACCATCTGGTTCAGGTACAGCATAGCTGTCTAAGTCACCTCTAAATTTAGTATATGCTTTGCGTACAGTGTCGATAAATTCAGTATCACCACGTTGACCTATAAGAGGTAATAATTCATTCAATGTATCTTTTACGGTACCAATAAAACCTTGAGTAAGTGGTACACGACGACCTAATGCACTAGGATCTCTATCAACTTGGATTACCTTTGCATTCTCTGGGTAGAAAGGTCGGTAAGGGAAGTCAGTACCAAGCATAACGAGTGTATCGCATTGCTCAATCGCACGATAACCAGATGTATAGCCTAATAGACCTGTCATACCTACATCATATGGGTTATCCCATTCAACCCATTCTTTACCTCTAAAAGCATGTACAACCGGTGCTTGTAGGCGTTTAGCTAACTCTATAACTTCATCATGTGCACCTTCACAGCCTGCACCACAGAATAGGGTAATACGTTTACCTGTTTCTAAATGAGCTGCCATTTCTTCAATATCATCGCGTTGTGGAACGATATGAGGTAAACGAGGTGGTGTCCATACAGGTAATTCATCAATTTCCATTTCCATTACTGCCACGTCCCCAGGAAGGACGATAACGGCAACATCTTGATTACCAACAGCGGCATTCATAGCACGGAAAAGGATTTCAGGCATTTGTTTAGGATTAGATATAAGCTCACAGAAGCAAGAGCACTCTTTGAATAAATTTTCTGGATGAGTTTCTTGGAAATAATTTAATCCTACTTCAGATTGTGGAATATGAGACGCTATAGCCAATACTGGAACTCGATTGCGATGACAATCGAATAGGCCATTAATTAAATGCAAGTTACCTGGTCCAGAGCTACCAGCACATACAGTTAATTTATGAGTTAAGGATGCTTCAGCACCGGCAGCAAAGGCTGCTGTTTCTTCATGTCGCACATGCTCAAAGACAATCTTACCATTGCGACGTAAACTATCGTTTACGGAGTTTAAACTATCGCCAGTGATACCGTAAATGCGTTCGATACCCGCATTGGCTAAGACTTCTATAAGTACATCAGAAATTCGTTTTTTTGCCATATTATCACCTACATTTAATAAATAATATCAATTAAGTATAGTTGTTAAAACCATATAAATTTATATTAGACCTATTTGTCATCTTATTATGTGATAAATGTTACTATTTAGTGTATACATGGTTTATATATGTTTATATTGTTAATATATTTGCAATCTAAAAAATAGAAATATAATAATAGTTATTTTATTATAGGTACATTTTTTTAATATCTTTTCTCAATACAAAACTCTTATTCTTGCATAACCCTTATAAAAGTGTTACTATTAATTCAGAAAGAAAATAGATGAGTCTTTGGGGATAGGTGAAATTCCTTACCGGCGGTATAGTCCGCGAACCTTTTAGGTATGAATCGGTGCAATTCCGATACCGACAGTATAGTCTGGATGAGAAAAGACGAAGCACATTTGACGTGCGTATTTATGATTACCCAAGGACTATGTATATAGTCCTTTTTTTATTGAGGTGATATGGTGGATGACGTAGCATATATGAAACGCGCCATTGCACTGGCAAAATTAGCCACAGGTCACACTTCGCCAAATCCTTTGGTTGGTGCCTTAGTGGTTAAAGACAATACAATAATCGGTGAAGGTTATCATCATAAAGCTGGTACAGCTCATGCTGAGGTTCATGCCTTAAACCAAGCTGGTGATAATGCTAAAGGTGCTACTTTATATGTAACATTAGAGCCATGCTCTCATTATGGTAAAACTCCACCTTGTGCGCTGCGTATTATCGAGGCTGGCATAGCTAAAGTCGTAGTAGGTAGTACAGATCCTAACCCACTAGTGTTTGGAAAGGGCATGGATTTACTCCGTGAAGCAGGCATAGAGGTTGTTTGTCCCGTATGTAGTGAGGAATGTGCTGAATTAAATGAGCATTTCTTTACGTATATACAGACCGGCAAACCTTTTGTAACTATTAAAAGTGCTATGTCACTAGATGGTAAGATTGCTACTTTTACAGGTCAATCCCAATGGATTACAAATGAGTCCTCCCGCCGAGATGGACATGTACTGCGTGCCACACATGATGCTATGCTCGTTGGTATAGGCACAATTTTAGCAGACAATCCTCAATTAAACTGTCGTTTAACTGAGACTGAATTATCTGAGGCTTTATTAGATACGAGCATACTTGATGAGCCCATACATGTTCATCAGCCAGATGTAATTATCTTGGATAGTCTAGGAAGAACGCCTACTAACAGTCAAGTTTTTGACGTAGAAAATCGGAAGGTTCACATCTTTGTATCTAAAGGCTGTCCAAAGGAGCGAATTCAAGCTTTAGAAAAGGTAGGTGCCATTGTTACGGTTGTAGAATCTATTTCTACACGTAAAAGTAAAAGTACATATATCGTAATAGATATTAAAAAAATATCTATTGATGATATTATTACGAAGTTGGGCTCTT
>CATWLR010000198.1:0-3247 GCA_958351665.1 Veillonella infantium
TAATTTAAGTGAATAAATAATTTAGGTAGTTTTATAAAAAAACAATAGAATAAAGATATTATCCTTAATTTATAGAAAACTACGTAATATTAATTTTAATTCATTGTAACAGATTAATAGTAGATTATTTCACCCAAAGGTAATGTATCTCTTGATAAATCATCACTTTGTTTATCGGCAAGCTCTTTATATTTCGGAATTTTGATTAAGTCTCTAAAAACATAATCTATAAGATAATTTGTTTCTGAAGGATCAAGTGTTTTTGACGATATTCTTTTGAACTGTTTATCATTTAAGACTAATTCTTTCTTTTCAGAAATCGTTAATTTATTTTTTGAATCACTTTCAAAGAATTGTCCAGTTTTAGGATTGAAATAACAATCCAAATTATCATAATAATATTTACCTAATGGTTCACTATAGCGTTGTATAGAAAATCTCATCTTAACAGCTGGTTGATTTTGGAAAGAACTATCTTTCTCTACTATCATTAAGTAGTAATGTTTATTAGGTGTTTCTTGCTCCTGCCCATTTTTCACAGAAACATATTCACCTGTAATATCATCAGCTGTTAATAAACCACATCCAGCTACCATTATAGAAATAGATAGTATTGATATAGCAATTAATAATAACTTACTAATTTTCTGCATATAGTACACCATTCACTGCTTTCTTTCAGTTATATCCTTCCCTCTCAATAAATAAAACTATATTTGAGGGACAGTGTATCAAGAAAATTTAAATGCTATATGAAAGACAATCATACTTAATCTTTCTACAGAATCCACCTTATTTAAGCACGATTCATTCTATTAATCCCGCTAAAAATTAATTGATATATTAACTCGCGATTCCCTTACGCCGTTTGGGATACATTTCCTAATCAGGAAATGAGAAAACGGGTGAATATATCTCGTAGGACGACTTAGCTCGCTATTCCCCGAACGCAGATATCGTAAATTTTCTCATTAGAATTAGAAGAAAACGGGATATATCTCGTAGGACGACTTAGCTCGCTTTGGAGGACGTAGAGATATATCCCGTTTTCTAAAACTAAAGAGGAAATTTACCAAATCAAGTGATACACGTGATCTAGGTTACTTCCTTCTTGTATTTGTATTTTTGTATTCGCCAATGTTTCAGAGCCAATCATATAGCCTTGTGGGTTATAGGTTGTAACATCAATAAGCTGCACTGTTTTATCAGCGCGATTGAATGTCATTGTATAAATGGAGTGATCTCCATTAGGATCTACAATCTTCAAACGCAATGTAGCGCGAGCATCATTTTTATTAACAGAATCATTATCGATGTAACCAGTACGACCAGCTTGGTCCGTATCCAATGCATACCAACTTTCAGCATGAGACACGCCCACACCAGCACTAAATAACAAACCTGCTACAGCTAGACAAGCAAATAATTTTTTCATAACTAGTCTCTCCTGACTATAAATTTAAATAACTATGCAATCTACATACATAAATTCCCTACGCCTTCATTATAACACCATAAATGCATATTACTAATAAAAACTCTAATAAATGCATAAATTATATAGAACCCTAAGGAACGTCTAGCGAGGCCCCTATGGGCTTTAAATAATCCAATAGATTTGAAGGCTGGTATTCGCTCTGTAAGATTGGTAAGAAAATAGAAAGCCCCGAACTGTTCTGAAAACGACTCAGCTTATTCCTCTAGGAACGTCTAGCAAGGCCCCTATGAGGAAAATACTAATATGGCTTTACATAAAGAAAACGTAGCCCTTCAATCAAAAAACGACTTAGCTCGCTTTGGAGGCTTTTTGATGAAGGGCTACGTTACTTACGTATTAAAGGTATATATTATTTTCCCCATAGGGCCTGCATAACTTCCGCGCCCATGGTATCATCTTCAATTTTTGTAGGTTTTTGTGCGTCTTTGCTGGACAATAACGCTACGCCTGCAGCGCTGTATACTGTTGTATCAAGTTCTGTCCATGTTTTTTCTTTGCGATCAATGCGTACTGTGTAGATGTATGTGAAACCTTCTACATTGTTAATTTTAACAAGTACTGTTGCCGCATCATCTGTTTTATATACAGAAGAGTTGTCGATAAACCATGCTGCATCGTCAGCATCAGCATCGATATAATACCAATCAGCGGCACTCGCTTGGCCAAAGCCACCTACAAAGAAAACCCCTGCTGCAAACATAGCAGCTAACCATTTTTTCATTTCTAACTCCTTAACGCTAGAGACGACCATCTAAGATGGCCGCCCATAGTTACTTACATATTTGTATCTTAATTACTAAATTATATGACTTATAGTATGCTCTAGCTCATTAGCTTATTATTCTTCAGTTACATCTTCTTCGATTTCAGAACCTGGAATAACAGCAATGCTAGCTACTTTATCACCTTCGTCGAGGTTTTGTGTTTTCACACCAGAAATAGCTTTGCCTTTTTTAACAGCAATATCGTTCATGTTGAAGCGAATAATCTTGCCTTGTTCAGAGATAAGCATGATTTCGTCATCGTTATGAACAACCTCTACGGATACTACATCCCCAGTTTTGTTCGTAATCTTGAAGTTCTTAGAGCCTTTACCACCGCGTTTTTGCAATGTGTAAGCTTCCGCATCATTGCGTTTACCGAAACCTTCTTCGGAGATAGTAAACACTTGTGCTTCGCTTTCATCAGCATTAAGAACACCAGCACCTACAACCACGTCGCCTGCATTGAGTTTAATGCCCCGCACGCCGTGAGCCGCACGTTTCATAAGGCGTACATCGCTTTCACTGAAGCGAATAGCGATACCCAATTTAGTACCAATCAAGATATCTTGGTCACCAGTCGTTACGTTGACGGAAATCAAGTGATCCCCTTCGTCGAGGTTGATAGCGTTGAGACCAGAACGACGGATGTTGCGGTATTCTTCGATAGCTGTACGTTTAACAACGCCAAACTCAGTTACCATGAATAAGTTTACATCTTCTTGAACGCGTTCAAGATCGATCATAGTCGTAACGGACTCGCCTACAGCTAGTGGCAATACGTTAACCATAGCTGTACCGCGAGAATTACGGGAACCTGCTTCTGGCACTTCGTATGCTTTGAGGCGATATGTACGGCCTGTGGACGTGAAGAATAACAATGTATTATGCGTGCGAACATGCATAATTTGCGTTACATAGTCGTCTTCCTTAGTCTTCATGCCGATAACGCCAGCGCCACCTTTATGTTGGTTGCGATATACGTTCG
>CATWLR010000199.1:0-3229 GCA_958351665.1 Veillonella infantium
GAAAATAAGATACCTTTTGATATGTACACCAATCTACGAAATCGTCCCAATCCGATTCGTAAGCATCCACAGTATTCTCAGCCTTAGATAACAATATACTTTGTTTAGCTTTCATAGACAACTTGGTACTATTCATAAGCGCATCATTATTACGCAAATAGAAATGTTTTTGTTGTTCCTTAGATTCTGACATAATTCACCCTTACCCCTAAAATTATCAATCTAATTGTACCATAGATTAGACAGTAATATGCTATAATTAGAGAATATGATAACTAATTCGGGAGAGTTTATAAATAATGACAAAGAAATATATTTTAATAGGAACTATGCTTGTTCTCTTAGGGACGAGCGGCTGTTCATACATTCCAACAGAAAATATTTCTTATGGTGTATATTACAATGATACAGATCTATCTAATACACCTAAGAATGAATTACAAGCTCGCTTACAAGAGTTAAATAGTAAAATCCCTCAAACTATATCTATTGATATGGGCAATAATAAAAAACAACAAGCTACCTATCATGATTTAGGGATCCAAATCGATTCAGATGCTATGGTAAAAGCTATTTCTACATATGGCTATGAAGATGATATATGGACACTACTTTCAAATCGATTTAATGCCTTATTCTACGGTCATCATTTTAAGCCACAATATAAGCTTGATGAGGTAAAAGGTAAAACCTATCTAAGTGAATTGGCTAAAACAATTGATACACCAGGACATGATGCATATCTAACGCTTGAGAATGGGCAAGTTGTATTCCATGCGGCTAAAGAAGGTAAGCGTATTGATATTGATGCTACGCTAAAGAAATTAAAAGATGATTTACAGGCTGGTGATAGTATTAATTCCTTATCTATGGTATTTACTACACAGAATACTGTAAAAGTAAGTGATGCCGATTTAAAACCATTGAATACTGTATTAGCTTCTTACACTACAGAGTATGATCCTAGTAATGAAAGCAGAACTCATAATATCCAATTAGCATCAGATAAAATAAACGGTACCCTAATTAAGCCTGGTGCACAATTCTCCTTTAATGATGTTGTAGGTGAACGTACTGCAGAGGCGGGCTATGATGATGCACCGGTTATAATTGATGGCAAATTAGTTCCAGGTATTGGCGGTGGCATTTGTCAAGTAAGTTCTACTATATTTAATACAGCTTTACTATCCGGTATGAATATTATCGAGCGTACACCACACTTTGAGCCAGTAGGATATATTCAAGCTGGTCGTGATGCTACAGTAGCTTGGGGCTATTTAGACTTTAAGTTTAGAAATCCTTACCAACAATCTATTTATATCCTTAGTGTTATGAACAACGGAACATTAACGATCTATATTATAGGTACGGCTCAAGATAAGCCTAAAAATGTTTCTATTTCTGTAGGAGACTATGGCGAAATTCCTAACAAAACTATCACTAGGGTAGATCCTTCATTAAAAGAAAAAGAAGTGCAGGAGGGGCATGTAGGTTTAACAATGAATACGTATAGAACCATTACCTATGGTAACTGGGTAACGCAAACAGATTCCTTTGAGTCCGTATATGATCCAGTAGATACGATTATTACAATGCCTGCAGCACCACCAAATCCACCTAAAAAAACGGACAAAAAGAAATCATAATTAAAGATTTTATTAAATATAGCCTAAGCTATTGACCATGATGTATAAATAGTTTAGGCTATTATTTGGATGTAAATGAGAAAGCGATATATACATAGTATAAAATATCTAAGAATCCAATAAAGAATATTAAGGATATAATCTACATTCATCCATTCTCACTAATTATCATTTAACAAAATAGAAGAGGAAGCTATGGACACAATCTTACAATTTGATCACTCTTTAATCTTCTATGTACATGATCACCTTGTATATAGTTTTTTAACACCTATTATGGCATTTATTTCAAAAATTACTGGCAGCGGTGCCTTATGGATTGTAATTGCCTTATTATTGATGTTACAGAAAAAATATCGTGTATTAGGCGTAGCTATAATAATTGCATTAGGATTTGTACTCATCATCGGTGACCAAGGATTAAAACCTAATGTGGCTCGTTTAAGACCATTTGTAGATTTTCCTAATGTAACAGTACCATTAGAGTCTGCATTACCAAAAGCAAATAGTTATTCATTTCCGTCAGGCCATAGTTTTGGTTCATTTGCATCAGCCATGACCATTTACCTAGGCTTGAGCCAAATAGCGCCTCAGAAGCGATATTTGGGAATTATAGCATTACTTGGGTCATTAGTAGTAGCATTTTCTAGAGTATATCTATTTGTACATTATCCAACAGATGTATTAACAGGCTTAGTATTGGGAATTATCGTAGGCTTCATTGCATGGAAGCTTGCAAGAATTGGTTGGAACTGGTGGACTAATCGCCATAATGATGTAGAATACGAACCGTATACATTTAAACGTAAATAAGCTTAATAAGCTAAAAAAACATATAACATAAGGGATTGGGCCATTTTGGCCCAATTTTCTTACTTTAAATTACTTCCGATAATATATCGTTATCGGAAGTAATTTAAAAACAAATAAAAAACTAGCCTATATACCTATAAGCTAGTATATTTATCTTCCAACTATAATAATCAATAAAAATGACTATATGTCAATAAATCCTATGTCTTCGGCCTATGCCTTAGACTTATATAAACTCTTATATAACCTTTGAGATTTCATATAAAAATGATACTGTATTATCCTATATTTATTTCTATAAGTCTTATATAGTTTTAATATATATCAAAGCAACTTAACACTTAATAATCCTTATTTTACGAGGATCTATGGTTACTACAGTTTTACTATTATAGATATATGTGTAGAATTATTATTATTTAATTTTAAATACATATTGAAATTTTTGATATAACGTTGTAAAATAAGCATATAAATTATGTAATTTACTCATATTAACTCTCATGGAGGTATTATATGTGCTGGTGTGATATCGTAAGTAAAGCTAAAATTGGCAGTTTAAAACATTTAGGTAATGGTATGGAAGGTTCTTTAAGATTTCTAGCAGAAATCATTGTAGGTCTTAGTATTCTACGTGTATTCGTAAACTGGATTTTTGGCATTTAGGCCTTATAATTAAATAGAAATATATAAAAGACGCTTAGTAATCTAAGCGTCTTTTTTAGTATGTTATTAAGTTATCAAGCTTTATATATCTTTATATATCGCTA
>CATWLR010000200.1:0-3197 GCA_958351665.1 Veillonella infantium
CGTTTAGATAAGGATACATCTGGTGTTATGATGGCTGCTAAAAATGATGCAGCTCATATAGGTTTAGCGGAGCAGGTAAAGGAGCATTCTGCTAAACGGACATATTTAGCATTAGTACAAGGTAATATTGTAGAAGAAAAGGGTACTATTAAAGCTCCTATTGGAAGACATCCTAAGGATCGTATGAAAATGGCGGTTGTCTTTGAAAATAGTAAGGATGCAGTCACTCACTTTAATGTGGTTGAACGATTTGGACATCAAACCTTGGTTGAATGTAATTTAGAGACTGGGCGCACACATCAAATTCGTGTACATTTTGCTCATATTGGACATCCTGTTGTTAATGATCCGTTCTATGGTTACCGTCGTATGGATTTTCCTATTGAAGGACAGGCATTGCACTCTAAATCTTTAGATGTAAAACATCCTATTACCGGTGAAAGTATGCATTTTGAGGCGCCTCTTCCAGATGACTTCAAAGCATGTATAGAGTTTGCTAAAACATATCGAGAAGATAAGCGAAAATAAGCGAAAAAAAGAAAAGAAATCTAAAGAAACTAATCTTCTAACTATATTTGTAAAGGGGCATAGAGAACTCTGTGCTATAAGGGCGTATATATGGAAAAGAAACGCTTATTGATGGATCAAGATGCTATTATGCGCGCGATTCGTCGTATTAGTCACGAAATCCTAGAACGTAATAAAGGCTTATCTAATGCTCTTATTGTAGGCATTGAACGACGTGGTGTTATTTTGGCAAAACGTTTGCAGGCCGAAATCGAACGCATTGAAGGTATTCGTATTGAATGTGAATCACTCAATGTTGCTATGTATCGTGATGATCGTGATGCTCGCCAAAAAGAGGGGGAACCATGTACGATTGATACAACGGAGAAAACAATCATTCTCGTGGATGATGTACTTTACACAGGGCGTACTATTCGTGCAGCTTTAAATGCATTGATGACATCTGGTAGACCTAAATCTATTCAATTAGCAGTACTCGTGGACCGAGGTCACCGTGAATTGCCGATTCGCGCAGACTATGTGGGTAAAAATATTCCTACATCACATCTTGAAAGTGTACGGGTTGCCGTAGTAGACTTAGATGGTGAAGAAGGGGTTACAATACAGGAATAACCTGTATTGTAACCCCTTTTTTGGCTTAAATTAAAATCATACTTTTTATTTGATGTATTGCGGTGTATATGTATAGTCTGTATGCCCTATACGTTTATCTTCATTATGGAAACATAAGGCTTGTATATCTGTAGCTAGTGTATCCATATGATGCATCGATTTTCCAAGATTATTGAGCTGAGTAGGTGCTTTAGCCCATTTTTGAATGAGTGGAATATCATGTTTAGTTCTCAGCCATTGACGTCCTCTGTCGTTAAAGGCTAGTAATCTAGCGTATTGAGGACCGTCTTGCATAGCGATATTTATCAAGTCTTTCGTAATGCCTAATGTAAGATATGCACCCATGCGCTGTAAACGGGCGTAGGTGTAGCGCTTGGATTTTATTTGCTCAATGGCAGATTCCCATGAAGGCTGTTGTGCTGCTTTTAACCACAAGTGTTCAATACCTTCAGTAAAATCAACAAAACGCTCTAATTCATTGGCAGTCATACGGCGACTCATCATATGTACCATATTGTAATATCTATTGTAGTCGACATAGTCATTATTTGTGATTCTATGCGCCATATCATCTAGAATTGGTGTTGGAATAGTACTTTGAAGCGTTGAACACATATCTAAGGGATTAGCAGTAGTGATGAGTTGGCGCAATGCCGTACCGGATGGTAACTCTTGATTTAAATTGTGATTGTGGTGATCCGATGTACGCTGAATAGGAATATATTCTAAGTTTGGGTGATATTTTAATGCAGCACGAATATATTCAAGCCCTAATAAGGCATTAGGTGTGCTAAGTGATTCGGAGCCTAGCGCTTTACGGAAGGCTGTACTATAGGACATGCCTTCATTTAAATAATTGCGTAATTCATTTTGGGTGCTTTCACAATCCATACGCTTAGCCGTATGGATGAGTTGATGTAAATCAGTTGTTTCAGAACCAAAGGACAGCATATCAATAGATAAAGATTTAATTAATTGAATGGCACCTGAAGCAAATAGTTGGGCACTACCTAACGAATAAAGCGTAGGAAGTTCGATAACGATATCTGTACCGCCTAGAATAGCCCAACGAGCGCGATCGAATTTTGAGAAAAGGGCTGGTTCGCCACGTTGTACAAAGGAGCCACTCATAATACAGATGCGCAATACATCAGGATATCTTGTAGCTAATGTATGTAGTTGATGTGCATGACCATTGTGAAATGGATTGTATTCGCAAATAATACCGATGGTTTTCATAGTGACTCCTTTCATTAGTGTTAGTGTAACAAAGCATAGAAAGACTGTAAATAAATTTTGAACTTAAGAGGCCGTATAGTAAAGAAAATGACGTAAAAATGTGTGTAAAACTAAAGTTTTTTGTAGATTTTATTTGTTCTATAGGCTATAATTAACTGTAAATGCTGAATTGATGTGAGGTATATGATGAAACAAAATTGGAAACGTACATTACAAGGGGCTCTGCTCGGTGCTGCGCTACTAGCAATGGCGGGATGTGGCTCTACAAATGTAATGGATACATATAGTTTTGGCCATCAAGTTATCCGTGCTGGTCAATCTGAAATTACCATTGCTTTGCCTTATGAAATGGGTAAAAGCACAAAAAATATGTCTGATGATGGGTATCCAATTGACATTTATGGATCTGTTACAGACCATATGGTGATTGAGGTTGAGGCTTTGCGTGCCGGTGAAAATAAACCATTGCCAACGGTGGATGAGTATGTTAACCGCAGCAAATCTGAGTTTACTAAAATTGGCGGCACCATCAAAGAAGAGTCTGTAGCTTTAGAAGGCGCATCTGCTAAAAAGCTTGATGTGACCTATACAACTCAAGGGCAAACATTTAGATTTTCTCAATACGTATTCTTAGATCATGGCGTATTGTGGAATATAGTCTACCAATATCCTGAAAAGGATCAGGTAGGTGCTGATATCAGCAAAGAAATTCAAAACAAGATTCAAGTTACACAACAGAAAGAGGGTTAATCGATGAACGTATTAGTAGTTAACTGCGGTAGTTCTTCCTTGAAATATCAATTACTTGATATGACAAA
>CATWLR010000201.1:0-3191 GCA_958351665.1 Veillonella infantium
TTTGTTATGACGGATCAATTATAAATCTCAAATTTGGAAAGGAGGTGCCCAAATGCCAACAATTAATCAGCTAGTACGCAAAGGTCGCATGAGCTTGACTAAAAAATCTACAGCTCCAGCACTTCAAGAATCTCCACAAAAACGTGGTGTATGTACTCGTGTGTACACAGCTACTCCAAAGAAACCAAACTCCGCGCTTCGTAAAGTTGCCCGTGTACGTTTGACAAACGCTATTGAAGTAACTGCTTACATCCCAGGCATTGGTCACAATTTACAAGAACACAGTGTTGTACTTATCAGAGGCGGTCGTGTAAAAGACCTTCCAGGTGTGCGTTATCACATCGTTCGTGGTGCATTGGATACAGCTGGCGTACAAAACCGTATGCAAAGTCGTTCCAAATACGGCGCGAAAAAAGCTAAAAAATAATTTTAGCCATTAAACGAAATTAACACACATCATTATAAAGGAGGAATTGAACATGCCAAGAAAAGGCCCTGTTCCGAAACGTGATGTACTTCCAGATCCGGTGTACAACAGCAAATTAGTAACACGTTTCATTAACAAAGTTATGTACGATGGCAAAAAAGGCATTGCTGAAACTATCGTATATGATGCATTCGAAATTATTCGTTCCAAAATGGGTCAAGACCCAATGGAAGTTTTTGATCAAGCATTGAAAAATGTTATGCCTGTACTTGAAGTACGTGCTCGCCGTATCGGTGGTGCGAACTACCAAGTGCCAGTTGAAGTTCGTGCTGATCGCCGTCAAACACTCGGTATTCGCTGGGTTGTAAACTATGCTCGTCTTCGTGGTGAACGCACTATGAAAGAACGCTTAGCAGGCGAATTGATGGACGCTTTCAACAATGCAGGCGCTGCAATCAAGAAAAAAGAAGATACTCATAAAATGGCAGAAGCTAATAAAGCATTTGCTCATTATCGTTGGTAATAAGAGGTGACAACTGTGGCAAGAGAGTTTTCCCTAGCAAAAACTCGTAATATCGGTATCATGGCTCACATCGATGCTGGTAAAACAACAACTACAGAACGTATCCTCTACTATACAGGTATTGTTCACAAAATCGGCGAAGTACATGAAGGTGCTGCTACGATGGACTGGATGGCGCAAGAACAAGAACGTGGTATCACAATCACTTCTGCGGCGACAACATGTCACTGGAAAGATCATCGTATCAATATCATCGATACTCCTGGTCACGTTGACTTTACTGTAGAAGTAGAACGTTCTCTACGTGTACTTGATGGCTCCGTAGCGGTGTTCAGTGCTAAAGGTGGCGTTGAACCTCAATCCGAAACAGTATGGCGTCAAGCATCTAACTACGGCGTACCTCGTATCGCTTATGTAAATAAGATGGATACAGTAGGTGCTGACTTCTTCAACGTAGTTGATATGATGAAATCCCGTTTGGGTGCAAATTCCGTAGCTATCCAAGTGCCAATCGGCGCTGAAGATACTTTCGAAGGCATCATCGATTTGATGACTATGAAAGCGGAAATTTACAAATCCGATGACGGTAAAGAATATGAAATCACTGATATCCCAGCAGAATATCAAGAAGTAGCTGAAGCTCGTCGCGAAATGATGATTGATGCTATCGCTGAAACTGATGATGATATCATGATGAAATATTTGGAAGGTGAAGAAATCTCCATCGAAGAATTGAAAACAGCATTGCGTAAAGCGGTTATTGCTAACCAATTGTTCCCAGTTCTTTGTGGTTCTTCCTACAAAAACAAAGGTGTACAAATGTTGTTGGACGCTGTTGTAGATTACATGCCAGCTCCTATCGACATTCCAGCTATTAAAGGTGTAGTTCCTGGTACTGAAGAAGAAACAACTCGTCCTTCTTCCGATGAAGAGCCATTCTCCGCATTGGCATTCAAAATCATGGCTGACCCTTATGTTGGTAAATTAGCGTTCTTCCGTGTGTACTCCGGTACATTGGAATCCGGTTCCTACGTTTTCAACTCCACAAAAGGTAAGAAAGAACGTATTGGCCGTATTCTTCAAATGCACGCTAACACTCGTAAAGAAATCGACATGGTTTACGCTGGCGACATCGCTGCAGCTGTAGGCTTGAAAGATACTACTACTGGTGATACTCTTTGTGATGAAAAGAATCCTGTAATTCTTGAATCCATGGAATTCCCTGAGCCAGTTATCTCCGTTGCTGTTGAACCTAAAACAAAAGCTGACCAAGAAAAAATGGGTACAGCTCTTGCTCGTTTGGCAGAAGAAGATCCTACTTTCAAAGTTCGTACTGATGAAGAAACAGGTCAAACTATTATCTCCGGTATGGGCGAACTTCACTTGGATATCATCGTTGACCGTATGAACCGTGAATTCAAAGTAGAATGTAACGTAGGTAAACCTCAAGTAGCTTATCGCGAAACTATTCGTAAAGCTGTTAAAGCTGAAGGTAAATTCGTACGTCAATCTGGTGGTCGTGGTCAATATGGTCACTGCTGGTTGGAATTGATTCCACAAGAACCAGGTGCTGGCTTCGAATTTGAAAATAAGGTCGTAGGTGGTGCAATTCCTCGTGAATACATCGGACCTGTAGAAAACGGTGTTAAAGAAGCTATGGAATCCGGTGTTATCGCTGGTTATCCAATGGTTGACATCAAAGTTATCGTATTTGACGGCTCCTACCATGACGTTGACTCCAACGAAATGGCCTTCAAAATCGCTGGTTCCATGGGCTTTAAAGAAGGTGCTCGCAAAGCAGACCCTGCATTGCTTGAACCATACATGTCTGTAGAAGTTGACGTTCCTGAAGAATACATGGGCGACGTTATCGGTGACTTGAACTCCCGTCGTGGTCGCATGGACGGCATGGAAGCTCGTAATGGTAACCAACATATCAAAGCATATGTTCCATTGAGCGAAATGTTCGGTTACGCAACTGACCTTCGTTCCAAAACTCAAGGTCGCGGTAACTACTCCATGACATTCGATCATTACGAAGAAGTTCCTAAGAAAATTGCTGAAGAAATTCAAGCAAAGAAAAACGGTTAATCTTACATTAGATTAATAGAATTACTATTTTCCTCGGAGGATAATTTAAAATGGCTAAAGAAAAATTTGAACGTACGAAACCGCATGTTAACATCGGTACAATCGGTCACGTTGACCATGGTAAAACTACTTTGACAGCTGCAATCACAA
>CATWLR010000202.1:0-3170 GCA_958351665.1 Veillonella infantium
TAATGCCGCATTGATCAATCTATCAAGGAATTCATACATGCGTTCGCCACGAAGAGTAACTTTTGTACCCAACGCCATGCCTTCACGAACTTTGAAGTTCGCAATGGATTTTTTTGCTTTTGTGATTACAGGTTTTTGACCAGCGATGATAGTC
Organism: Veillonella infantium; assembly: GCA_958351665.1. GTDB lineage: Bacteria > Bacillota > Negativicutes > Veillonellales > Veillonellaceae > Veillonella > Veillonella infantium_A. Next base: position 155 of record CATWLR010000202.1, read on the forward strand.
AAATCATTAACTGCTGCTTCCAATGCTTTTGCATTGCCTACTGCATCACCAACGCCGATGTTGATAACGATTTTTTCCAATTTAGGGATTTCCATAACGTTGCCGTATTGGAATTTTTCTTGCAAACTCTTTTTAATTTCAGAGTTGTATTGTTCAAATAAACGAGACATTTATTTAGCTCCTCCTTTCCTGATTATTTAAGTACTGTACCAGATTTAACTGTAGCGCGAACGAATTTACCGTCTTTGCCTTCAACTTTTTTGATACGAGTAGCTGTTTTAGTTTCTGGGTCAACAACCATTACGTTAGAAACATGGATACCAGCTTCTTTAGTAACGATGCCGCCTTGTGGGTTAGCTTGAGAAGGTTTTGTGTGACGTTTTACAGTGTTAACGCCTTCAACAAATACGCGTTCTTTTTTAGGTTCAGTAGCAATTACTGTACCTTGCTTACCTTTATCTTTACCGGAGATAACAACAACTGTATCGCCTTTTTTGATTTGTAGTTTAGCCATATGCTGCGTTCCTCCTTCTTATAATACTTCTGGAGCCAAGGAAACAATTTTCATGAAGTCTTTTTCACGAAGTTCTCTAGCTACAGGTCCGAAAATACGAGTACCACGAGGGGTTTTATCGTCTTTAATTACTACTGCTGCGTTTTCATCGAAACGAATATAGGAACCGTCTTGACGGCGGATACCTTTTTTAGAACGAACAATAACAGCTTTAACTACGTCGCCTTTCTTGACAACGCCACCGGGTGATGCATCTTTTACAGAAGCAACGATTACGTCACCGATATTGCCGAATTTGCGATAAGAACCGCCCATGACTTGGATACACATAATACGTTTTGCACCAGTGTTGTCGGCAACATTCAAAATTGTTTGTTGCTGGATCATCGTCTATTCCTCCTTACATCACTCTTATTTTTGTCTTTCAAGAATTTCAACAACTCTCCAACATTTATCTTTAGAAAGTGGACGAGTTTCTACAATTTTAACTGTATCGCCAATTAGACACTCATTGTTTTCATCATGAGCTTTGAAGCGTTTAGTGCTAACCATTGGCTTATTATATAATGCGTGAGGTACTTTACGTTCTACAGCAACAACAACAGTTTTTTCCATTTTGTCGCTAACAACTTTACCTACGCGGACTTTACGTACGTTTCTTTCTTCTGCCACGATTTTAAGCCTCCTTTTCAAACTTTAACAAATCTGTCATTATGCGTTTTCAGATTTAAGTTCAACTTCACGTTGTACAGTTTTAATACGAGCGATTGTCTTCTTAACTTCACGAATGCGCATAGGATTTTCTAATTGACCTGTTGCAAGCTGAAAACGGAGGTTAAATAACTCTTCCTTAAGACCGGAAACTTTTTGTTCCATTTCGGCAGCGCTCATATTGCGAATGTCATTAACCTTCATTTACGTCACCACCCAATTCTTTACCCTTAACAACAAATTTGCATTTGATTGGAAGTTTATGGCTTGCAAGACGCATAGCTTCACGAGCTGTAGCTTCTGGCACACCGTCCATTTCAAACATTACACGACCTGGTTTAACTACTGCTACCCAGTATTCAGGAGAACCTTTACCGGAACCCATACGAGTACCAGCTGGTTTAGCTGTGATTGGTTTGTCAGGGAAAATTTTAATCCATACTTTACCACCACGTTTGATATAACGAGTCATAGCAATACGGGCAGCTTCGATTTGACGGTTAGTGATCCAAGATGGTTCGCATGCTACCAAGCCGAACTCACCATGAGACACTGTATTACCGCGCATAGCACGACCTTTCATACGGCCGCGGAATTGCTTACGATGTTTTACGCGCTTTGGAATAAGCATTACTTGCCACCTTCTTCCTTCTTAGCAGGTTGTTTTGCTTCTGGCAAAACTTCACCTTTGTAAATCCATACTTTAATGCCGATACAACCATATGTTGTATGAGCTTCAGCAGTACCGTAGTCGATGTCTGCACGAAGTGTATGCAAAGGAATAGAACCTTCACGGTAGGATTCGCTACGAGCGATTTCAGCGCCGCCAAGACGACCGCTTACCATGATTTTAATACCTTTTGCACCTAAGCGCATTGTACGACCTACAGCTTGTTTCATTGCACGACGGAAACCGATACGGCGTTCCAATTGGCCAGCAATGTTTTCAGCAACCAAGATTGCATCCATGTCTGCTTGTTTAATTTCTGCGATGTTAACGTCCACTTGTTTGTCAGTGAAACGAGTCATTGCTTTTTTGATATCTTCGATACCAGCACCACCACGACCGATAACCATACCTGGTTTTGCAGTGTGGATAGTCAATTTAATACGTTTATTTGTACGCTCGATTTCAATGCGGGAAATACCAGCAATGAAAAGGGTTTCTTTCAAGAAGTTACGAATTTTTACGTCTTCATGAAGATTAGCAGCGAAATCTTTATCTGCATACCATTTTGCGTCCCAATCTTTTACGATACCGACACGCAAACCGTGTGGATTAACTTTTTGACCCACTCTGTTTCCCTCCTTCTTAAGCTCTTTCTTTAACTACTACTGTTACGTGGCTAGTGCGTTTCAAAATTTTGAAAGCTTGACCACGGGAACGAGGATGAATGCGTTTTAATGTAGGGCCTTGATCAACGAAGATCTCGGATACGTAAAGATTGTCAACATTCATATCGAAATTATGTTCAGCGTTTGCGATTGCAGAACGCATAACTTTTTCTACTACATCAGCGCCAACTTTCGGAGTGAACTTCAAGATGGCAAATGCTTCGCCGATGTTTTTACCGCGCACTAAATCTGCAACGATACGGATTTTACGAGGCGCGATTCGGATATGTCTAGCGATTGCTTTTGCTTCCATGTATTATTTCCTCCTATTTTTTGCCTGTAGATTTTTCGTCCTTACCATGACCTCTGTAAGTACGTGTAGGAGCGAACTCACCTAATTTATGACCTACAATATCTTCTGTAATGAATACAGGTACATGATATCTACAATCATGC
>CATWLR010000203.1:0-3165 GCA_958351665.1 Veillonella infantium
GTATGTATGAAACGTTATATTACATTACTTAGTCTAGGTTTGTGTTTAGCCGTACCGATGCTTTCACAAGCTAGCGATACAAAGACTGTTATGCATGTTACGAATGTACATAATGGTCAATATGATGCGGCATTAGATGCTATTACAGATACAAAGTTTTATGGACCGTATCAATTCCGAGTATTAAAGGATGCTATTGAAACGCAGGGCGAAACAAAGGACATTGATGGTAGGGTGTTTAGAACCTCTGATGGGGTATTTATGCATGTAAAGGCTAGATCTATCGATAGTACGAGTTCCACGTTAGATGCTGAGGTTAATGAGCTTGTTAAAGATAGAACGATTCCAGAACCTACCGTAAAGATGGTATTACCTATTACGCATAATGTAATAGAGGTCAACAATGATGGCGTGCGTAGTTTACTAACTGAATTTATGTATGGGTGGCCATTAGAGTATCGCACGGATATGGTATTGGTGACAGATTATGAAGATACTCGATACTACTATAATTTACAGTTTTATCGACATAAGTTACCTGAAGGTATTCGTATGGAACAGTTACGCCAAATGATTATGGATGCGCAGTTTAGTTATAAATAAGTGATATCTAATTAGCACAATATAGTTATAAATAAAAGAGGTTCCTAATGGTCATAGTAGTGGCTTATAGGAACCTCTTTTATCGGGCAAGTAATTTATATGAATTTGTTATAGGGGTATATTATTTATAAGTGTTTTTTTTGATTAGTGGTGGTTTTATATATTTTACAATTGCGATAGATATAGCAATTGTAAAAGCTATCAAAAAGGATTCTTTTGCGAAGCTAATGGCAATAGTTTCTTGTCCCATTAGCATATAATAAATGGATCGATAAAAGCTGAGCCCTGGTAGTAAAGGGAATAAGCTAGTCATTAGGAAAACTATAGCAGGGCATTTCCGTTTAACAGCCAATATTCTTGATGCTATGGCGATGATAAAACCACTGATGAATATGGAGAGCATAACATTAGACTGTAGTGAAGATAATGTTAAGAACAAGAACCATGAGATGAATCCTAATATTGTACAATCGATAAAATGTTGTTTAGCTACACGGAATAAGATTGCAAATGCTGTCGTACCAATACCAGCCATTATACTACGCATAAACATAGAGGTTAAGGAATTAGTATCTAAATTAGAGGTATAAAGAGGAATCATTTGTGTGTTGAAGAGTAGTGATTGTACTACTGCGACCCCTACAGCCATTGAAATACAGGTAAGTAGCGCGCCCATCATAAGGGTTATTCCTGTATTATAGTTATTCTGGCTATACTCTCTAATAGCATTGACGAAAGGAACTCCGGGAACAATGTCAATCATGGCTCCTAGTAATATAACTGATAGGTTGGAGCCTAATTCAAAGTGGATAAAGAGATTACCCAATAAGGCTATTAGAATACTACCTAAAATGGTAATCAATACATCAGAGCTAAGTATGCGTTTGATGGTACACATATAGACGCCTAATATTAAGCCTATAATACCTGCAATTATAGAGTCTGTTATGGAACTACCAATTGCATAGCTAAAGCCCGAAGCTCCTAACGTATAAGCTACTAATCTCCAAAAAAAAGAATAGTCTGACATAGTATCAATTTGATTGAGTTCACTTTCAATCTCCTCAATAGTAATATTTTTTTGTGTGATACGTCGGGAGAGAGCATTAACAGATTCAATTTTACTGAGGTTAATATCGACTTCAGGAACGTTATAAATACGAGTAATTTCAGTTCCATCAGCTTTCTTAGCAGTTGCAAAAATACCTCTATTGGATACGTAGGCTTCTAAATCTTTAAAATTCATAGCTCGTGCTATGTAATTCATAGTATCCTCTGTACGACTGATTTCGGCGCCACTGCTAAGTAGTATTTTTCCAGCTTTTAGTATAATTTCTAATTCCACACCTGTCATTATTTCCTCGTTATTCATTTTACTTCATTGTTATTTATATTGGACTTTTTGATAGGTCTATCTTTAGAAGATTCAGTTGACTTTGATTCTTCCTGTTGTTCTTGTAGAATATTGATATTTTGATGTATAACTTCTTCATCTATTGAGAGATGCTCTTCCACATAGTCTTTTAGCTCTTGAACTGTTTCCGTATTTGAAAGTATTTCTTTTGCTTCATTATGAATATCTTCTTTAAGAGATTTTGTATCTGCTTGACTAATATCACCTAATGTATGGAATAGTTCGCGTTCTTTTTCTGAAAGATTTTTGTGAGGACTATGTTTTTTTAATGATAAACGGAGCATCTTTCTTCGGAAGAGTTTTTCCATAATGATATCTTTACGATCACGGAGCCAGCCATAAATAAGAATAATTAGGAGTAATAGACCCATATAACCGAGAATTGGGTAGAGGATACTAATCAAATCTTTAAAACCAAAGAAACTACATATATATCCAATGATTACTACAGAAATAATAATAATTCTCATTCTTTTTGTGCTGCCGTTGGCAAAACGTCTAGCAATAGAATAAAAAAGAGAGAATGCTGTATTAAAAATAAGTGAAAAGACTGTGATTGCATATATATATGCTAGCCAAGGATGAATTTGATTGGCAATAGCAAGAATCGGCAAATCTGCATCTTTTACGGTATCTAGATTTGCAAAAATAGAGATAGCAGCTATAAAAACAACTAATCCGACTAATAGGCCGCCACGAGTGCCACCTTTTTCAGCAATACCAATACGAACAACAGAACCACCTAAAATAAAGGCCATAGAAACAGCTGTCATAGCACATAGAGAATAATAATTAATGACAGAAAACCATACATTGCTTGTGGCTGGTTTGATTGTGTGGGCTAAAGCCTCTAATGTAGTCCAATCATGACTTTTACCAATAAAAGAGTAGCCTGTAATGATGAATATCATAACAATCATGATAGGAGTAAAAACACCTAAAACATTAGTTATTTTGTCAAAGTTCATAAATGATACGGTTATGATTAAAAGTGAGCAAATTAATCCACCAAGCCAAAAAGGGAATCCAAATTGTTGTTCTAAGTTTGATCCTGCACCGGCTATCATAACGAAGCCCATAATAAAACTACCAGCGATTAGTACAAAATCAAGTATTCTTGTAATAATAGGATGGGAAATCTGTGTAAA
>CATWLR010000204.1:0-3164 GCA_958351665.1 Veillonella infantium
CTGTTATAGGTATCAATATAAGCATTGAAGGATTGAATCATTTCGTCAAGATTGTTTTCGTTTGAATCTGCAAGTACTTGACGTACGGAACCGACTACGGAATTGTAACGATCAGCCAGAACTTGTCCACGATCATTATTCACACTCTTGAGCAATGCATCGATTTCTGAAAGTTCTTTTTCTACAGCTGCCTTATCAGCTTTTTGAGGAGCTTTTTCAAGGTTTTCTACTAGGTTAGTCAAGCGAAGTGTAGATTCCATTGCTGCCGCATAACCTTTCTTACCTTCTTTTTTCAACTTTTCAACTTGTTTTTGAGTTTGTTCGTTGTTAGTTTTTGTAAGAACATCGCTAAATTTAGCATACGCCGCATCAAATTTTTCTACAGAAGCTACATATTTAGCAGCTAACTCTTTACCTTTAGCACCGCCATCGTTCATATAGGCTTTAGAGTCATTATAAGAAGTCAACTCTTTATACACTGGCACTAATTCATTAAGAACATTCAATAGATTGTCCCGTTCTGCATCAAGATCTTTGAATGTAGAACCTTCTTTTTTAGATTTTTCCAAAGCGTCTTGTAATCTGTCATAGTGAGGTTGGTTAGTAATAGCACCTTCTTGGAAGCCACCTTTTAATTGAGCCAAACCGTCTGCTTGGAATTGAGCAAATGCCGCATTATTGCTATTGAACTGGTTAGTTGCATCGATGAGAGTATTAAGCTTTGCAGCCGCCTTCTCATCATTATCACCGACTACAGAGGATACAGCAGAGCCAAGATTACTTACCTTATTAACACTACAACCAGAAATCAATAGACCTGTCGTCAGGGTTGCTACACATAGTAAAGTGGTAAAAAATTTGCGTTTGTTGTTCATGACTTCTCTTCTCCTATAAATACACAAGTATGAATCTAAGCGCATTATACTAATTAATCTACCACAAATCTGTAGCTACGGTTACCAGACATTATAATTCACATAACTTACAGGAATTAACTCAAACTAATCAATCCACTTGAAATGCTTACACGCATTATAAATGCCATCCTTATCACAGTCGGTAGTGATATAATCGGCTTTTTCTTTCAATTCAGCACGTGCATTCCCCATGGCAATATTAAGCCATTCTGGCCTAAACATAGACAAATCATTATATCCATCACCAAATACTACGGCTTGATTAGGTTTCATACCAAAATAATCAAGCATATTGCGAATACCCAAAGCTTTTTCCATTGGTTCATATAAAACACAGCCATCGCCATAACGAATGAGCTTATGCGTCATATGCTCAATTTCTTTTTCCTCTTCTTCCCCTTCTTTAAAGAACACATAAATCTTATAAAACTCTTCTACATTATGAAAGTCAAAATCAGGATCTACTGTCGTTTTAAAAACATCCCAATTCGGATGCCAATCTAATATTTCCTTATACGGCGTAATTCGGCCTAATTTATTCCGATCTGTTACAGCCCAAGGAATATTGTGGGACTCTAAATATTCCAAATAGTTAATGCATGCGTCACGATCCATGCCAATCATGGACACTAGTTCATTATTAACAGTAACACTATGGCCTCCGTCTGCCACAAAATCTGTAAGACCTGCTTGCTCAGCAAAACGCTTAGCATCTACTTGGATACGACCTGTAGCAAGCGCTACCCGATGGCCACGGCGCTTCAGTTCATCTAAGCTATATTGAGCACTGTCGGGAATTTTACCTTCCGGCCACACAGCTAAGGTATTGTCTATATCGAAAAAGAAAAATTTCTGTTCCACAGGCCCTCCTAATCACGTCCGCTCATTAACTTAAATCGCTCTTTCTGCTCTACATCAGGATATTTTTCACAATCCACATCACTCAAAAACATATCTAGTGGTCGTACATATAAGTCACGTTGATCATATAATTTTTGATACACTACGAACTGTTCACTCGTTTCCGAATGAGTTGCAACATCTAACACATAATAGTACATGCCTTTAAAATGACGATATAAGCCACCCTTTACAATTTTTCGCATTTATAACCTCATTACATAACATACACAAACAGTTACAAATTATATTAATCAAGAGATTCCATGTATTGAATAGCCTTAGTCAACATATCTGCTGTAATTTTATATGGAGATACATCAATATCATGAACAGATGTAGCCTTTTCAACAATTTGAGGAATATGTGATGCAGTAAGATCTAATTGTGAAAGTTTAGTAGGCCAACCTAATTCGCGGTATATTGGCAACCACCGTTGTAATTCATCCATTTGTTGGTCAACGGTTAACAAAATAAGTAAGCCATATGCTACCATTTCACCATGCAAATGGTTTTCTTCTGTTTCTTTATTAGTAACACAGCCATAACATACAGCATGAGCCATATTACTATTATATGCCATAGGAACACAACCCGATACAATACCGGTAGTAAAGATAACAGTCATAGCAATGGTATCAAATGCATCACTACGTTTTTTAGCTTGACTGTCTTTATAGGCTTGTATACCATGTGCTAAAATTGGTTCACTACACATAGAAGCTAGAGTAAGGCCTAACTGAGTATTATAATCTTGCTCACGATTGCGAGCAGAAAGATGAGTTTCATAGTGTTTTGCAATAGTATCTCCCATTCCCGCCCACAAGTAACGGCTTGGTGCTTCTACGAGAATATCAGCATCAATAAAGCAGTGCACAGGAGGATGATTTACAAAGGCTACGTCATCAAAAGTATGCTCTGCAGTGTATACAGCTGCGACTTCTGACGTTGCAGCACAAGTAGAGGCAATGGTCGGAATTGTAAAGAATGGTTTATCATCTAACTCTAGAGCTACTACTTTTACCGTATCCATGGCCTTACCGCCACCAACAGCAAACATAAAGTCCGCATCTTTTACAGAAGCCATTTGTGCAATTTCCTTACCTCGAGAGAAAGTACACTCTCCACCAAAGTGAATAATATCTAGCACTTTAATCCCTGCTTTATCAAGCACTGGACGAATGTGTGGCAAAGCTTTAGAAAGAGCTGTCTCACCACCGATGATAGCTACAGACTTACCATATAATTTTGTAAATTTGGGAATAGTGTCGAACACCTCATGACCGCCAAAACTATAACTAGGTAAACAATGAGTACTACGCATAAAATCTTCCTTCCTTCATTATC
>CATWLR010000205.1:0-3159 GCA_958351665.1 Veillonella infantium
GGTATTTAGCGAATGTGATACGATTACGGTTATGCGTGATGGTCACACGATTATCACTAAACCAACATCTGATATTTCCGTAGATGAAGTGGTACGCCACATGGTAGGTCGTTCTATCGACGAGTTCTACCCTGCTCGCACTACAACACCTGGCGAAGTTGTGATGAGCGTCGATAACCTCAAACCAGAAGGTTTCGACAACGACATTTCCTTCTCCTTGCGCAAAGGCGAAATCCTCGGCGTAGCAGGCCTCATGGGCGCTGGCCGTACAGAAATTATGCGCGCTATCTTCGGCGTAGATAAACATAATGGCGGTACCGTAACAGTTAACGGCTCCGTTCTGAACTGTAAAAAACCAGAAGATGCCATCAAAGCTGGCATTGCTTTCATCACAGAAAATAGAAAGAGCGAAGGCTTAATCCTCGATTTCTCCATCGGTTCCAATATTACATTGCCAAACCTGGGCGAAATTTGCCCATCTCATGTACTTGATAAGGGCAAGCTCAATTCCTTTGCTGACGAATTGTCTAAAAAACTAGGCGTTAAAACACAATCTATTCACGAGCCGGCATCGTCCCTATCCGGTGGTAACCAACAAAAGGTGGTTATCGCGAAATGGGTTGGTAAAAAGCCATCCATTATCATCATGGACGAACCGACACGCGGTATCGACATAGGTGCGAAACGTGATATTTACGATTTAATGAACGAATTAACGAACGACGGTGTGTCCATTATCATGGTGTCCTCTGAGTTACCTGAAGTGCTGGGCATGAGCGACCGCGTTATGGTCATTCATGAAGGTCGCGTAGCAGGTATCTTGGACCGCAGCGAAGCAACACCAGAATCGATTATGACATTAGCCACTGGAGGACAATAATGGACAGCAAAGCTCTACAATATGTAAAAAAATTAGGCCCCCTCATCGGCCTCATCCTATTATTTGTAATTATCTCTGTCATGAATGACAGTTTCCTTGAATTCTCTAACTTGCGTAACTTGTTGCGCCAAGTATCCATCAATGCAATCATCGCCTTTGGTATGACTTTCGTCATCTTAACGGGCGGTATCGACTTATCCGTTGGTTCCATCCTTGCCCTTTCTAGTGCAGTGATGGCCAACCTCATCGTAACTGGTACTGATCCTGTATTGGCTATCGTATTAGCTGCAGGTGCAGGCCTTGTATTGGGCGGTATTAACGGTCTCGTTATTACTTATGGCCGCGTAGCTCCATTTATCGCTACCTTGGCGACCATGACAATCTACCGTGGTGCGACCTTAGTATTCACAGACGGTAACCCAATCTCTGGCCTTACACAAGACCCTCTATTCCACGGCTTTGGCCAAGGAGATATTGCAGGCCTTCCAGTTCCAGCGATCACAATGTTTCTAGCTTTCATCGTCCTCTGGTTCGTATTGAGCCGCACATCCTTAGGCCGTAAAACATACGCCGTAGGTGGTAGCGAAAAGGTTAGTTACATTGCTGGTATCAAGATTGACCGCGTTAAAATCTTCGTGTATGCCTTGACTGGTATGCTCTGTGGTATCGCTGGTGCAATCATCACTTCTCGTCTTAACTCTGCACAACCTACAGCAGGTGCAGGCTACGAACTTGACGCTATCGCAGCCGTAGTTCTTGGCGGTACAAGCCTTGCTGGTGGTCGTGGTCATATCGTTGGCACATTAATCGGTGCCTTAATTATCGGTACCCTCAACAACGGGTTAAATATTCTCGACGTTTCCAGTTTCTATCAACAAGTCGTAAAAGGTATTGTTATTTTACTGGCTGTTCTTGCAGACCGCAAGAAAGCCTAGGAGGTTCCTATGAAAAAACTATTGTTACTGTTGGCGATGGCTATCATGGTTATCGGTCTTGTAGCAGGCTGTGGTAAAAGCGCTGATAACGGCGGCGGCGACAAAAAATCCGGCACCATCGGCTTCTCTGTTTCCACTTTGAACAACCCATTCTTCGTAACTATGAAAGAAGGCGTTGAGGCTCAAGCTAAAGCGCTTGGTCTTAAAGTTAAAATCGTTGACGCTCAAAACGACCCTGCAAAACAAGCAAACGACATTTCTGACTTGCTTGAAAGCGGCGTATCCGTATTGATCATCAACCCTGTAGACTCTGCAGCTATCTCTACTTCCGTAGAAGCAGCAAATGCTAAAAACATTCCTGTAATCACTGTTGACCGCTCTGCTGACAAAGGCAAAGTAGTGGCTCACATCGCTTCCGATAACGTAAAAGGTGGCGAAATGGCAGCTCAACTTATCGTTGATAAAGTTGGCAAAGCTGCAAAAGTAGCTGAAATTGAAGGTATCCCTGGTGCTTCCGCAACTCGTGAACGGGGCCAAGGTTTCCACAACGTAGCTGACAAAGACTTAACAGTAGTAGCAAAACAAAGCGCTGACTTCGACCGTACAAAAGGTTTGAACGTAGCAACTAACATCTTGCAAGCTAATCCAGACGTACAAGCTATCTTCGCTCATAACGACGAAATGGCATTGGGCGCTATCCAAGCAGCTAAATCCGCAGGCAAAACAATCTTCATCGTAGGCTTCGACGGTACTGCTGATGCAGACAAAGCTGTTAAAGACGGCACATTGGCTGCAACAATTGCTCAACAACCAGACCAAATGGGTAAAATCGCTATCGATACAGCTCAAAAAGTTATCAAAGGCGAAGCTGTAGAAGCTAAAATCCCTGTAGATCTTAAAGTTGTTACAAAATAATTGTATATAGAAACTGGGTACAAAAAAGAGTCGCATCCTTTGATGCGACTCTTTTTATTTCGGCTCTTTCTCTAAAAACACTTTAAAGAACTCAATAAACTTCGGCAAATATGTTTGATCTAAACTTTCAATAGTCATATGACATTTGTAATTCCAAGTGGTGCAGATAGTAACATCTACTGTCAAAGCACCCTTTTGGTCTAAAGAGAATATTAGCGTATCCCCTTCTCCTGTCAGAATATTTGTAAAGGTTGCTTCCCCTTTGCAGTTTTCATACAAATTAACTAATGCTTTGTAACCAGCATGAATTCCTGACCAATCACTAGGGTCAATATATCCAGAACAAATATTATAGCCCCGTTTAATATATATGCCAAACACACCAAATCGAGATAACTCTGTGTCCATATCAAAGGCAATGATTAAATT
>CATWLR010000206.1:0-3154 GCA_958351665.1 Veillonella infantium
CGTAATTGCCTTAGTATCTATTGGTAATGGTGTAAAGCAAGATATTCAAAACTCCATCTCTAGCTTAGGATCTAATCTATTGATGGTTATGCCTGGGGCACCACGCACACCAGGGGTTCGACCTTCTGCAGGTTCTATGAAGTCTTTAAAGGTTTCTGATTACGAAGCGATTTCAAAATTGGATGGTGTAAAAGCTGCCAGTCCGATGACAAATGGTTCGTATGTAGTAATTTATCAAAATAAAAACTGGACCACTTCTGTATCTGGTGTTAGTTATAACTATTTAGATGTAAACAATTGGTCTATGAAATCTGGTCGCTTCTTATCTGAAAAGAATGTACAGAATCGTGAACGCGTCGCAGTAGTAGGTAAAACAGTTGTTAAAAATCTATTCGGTGATGAAGATCCAGTAGGTGCAGAAATTCGTGTTAAAAACATTCCGTTCCGTATCATTGGTGTCCTTAATAGTAAGGGCAGTGGTGCTATGGGTAATGACCAAGATGATATGGTTGTTATCCCGTATACTACAGCTATGGAACGGGTAGAAGGTGTTGATTATCTTCGAATGATCTACGTAGTAGGTAAGGATGAAAACGGTATCGATCGTTTACAATCCGATATTGAAAACCTATTGCGCGTACGTCATGGAATCAAGGATACTAATCTAGATGATTTCAATATTCAGAACATGAACTCCATCATGGAAACTATGGAGGAAACTACAGGAACATTGACATTATTCCTTGGCGCTGTAGCTGCTATCTCTCTCGTTGTTGGTGGTATCGGCATTATGAATATTATGCTCGTATCAGTAACAGAACGGACAAGAGAGATTGGGGTACGTAAAGCGCTGGGTGCTACTTATAGTGTTATCGTTACACAATTCCTTATTGAAGCTGTTGTTATCAGTTTGATGGGGGGCATTATAGGGATTATACTCGGCATAGGCTCATCTAAGCTGATTGGCATGGCTTCAGGCATGAGTACAGTTATATCTATACCAACTATTGTAATGTCTTTTGCCTTCTCTATGGCAATTGGTTTGATCTTTGGTATTTATCCAGCTCGCAAGGCGGCAAAACTTAATCCAATTGACGCATTACATTATGAATAGTCTTAAATTGTAAGTTTGTATTTTAAGAATATACTAATAAATAGATAGAGTTATTCGCATATGGTGCGTTGCATGATACAATATGTATGATGTAACGCACCATTTTTATATGCTTGTATGTAATTTGTGCTATATACTTATGAAAATTTCATGCAAGTAATTTGTAATAAACGGGGTATGTAGATTACCTAATCTACGGGTAAGTATATTGAATGGAGAACCTTATGGCTACAACATTGTTAGAATATTTCAATGAATTACGAAATCAGAATCCATTTTCTTGGGTAAAAGATTCTGAAATTACAGCAGTTGAACCAGGTCATGCAGAAATGACCTTACAAACAAATGATACAGAGTATTGTAATTTCCGAGGAGATTTACATGGTGCCGTTTGTATTGGTTTAGCAGATAGTGTAATGGGGACCGCTTGTTTCACATTGGGCAAATCTGTTAGCACTATTGATCTTAATGGTAACTATGTGAAAGCTGTTAAGGGTGGTACTGTATTGCGTGGTGTAGCCAATGTAGAGCATAATGGTAAAACAACTATGGTTGCTACAGCACGTATCTATAATGAGTTAGGTGAACTTGTTCACTTGGCACGTGGTACATTTTTTGTACTAGAAGAGAAGTCATTACCTGAATTACCATGGCGTTTTATTGAAGAAGACAACCCTGATTTGGTATAATATAGTTTAGACTTTTAAATATAGGAGGATGCTTTAATGGAACAAGAATTACAACGTCTTAAGGCAGAAGCCCTTGAGGCTATCAAAGGCGCTGCTGATCAACAAGCGTTGCAAGATATACGTGTAAAATATCTAGGTAAAAAAGGTGAGGTAACAGCATTACTAAAAGGTCTTGGTAAATTATCTCCTGAAGAACGCCCTAAGGCTGGTGCTCTTGTTAATGCGGTTCGTGAAGCATTAGAGGCTGAAATTGATGCCGTTAAAACTCGTATGGAAACAGAAGAGTTAAATGCTCGCTTAGAACAAGAACGCATCGATATTACATTGCCAGGTCGTGCACAAAAAGCTGGCCATATCCATCCATTAACTAAGGTTAATGAAATGATTGAGGACTTCTTCATGAAAATGGGGTATACCGTTGAAGAGGGGCCAGAAATTGAACAAGATTACTTTAACTTCGAATGCTTAAACTTGCCTAAAGACCATCCTGCACGTGATATGCAAGATTCCTTCTATATTACAGAAAACTTCTTATTGCGTACGCATACATCTCCAGTACAAGCTCGTACAATGCAACGTCATGAGCCTAACAGCCCAATCCGTATGATTGCGCCTGGTAAGGTTTATCGTTGGGACTATGATGCGACACATTCCCCAGTATTCCATCAAGTGGAAGGTCTCATCATCGATGAGCATATTACATTTGCTGATTTGAAAGGCACATTAGAGTCCTTCTTGCGTCACATGTATGGGGATGAGACAAAGGTACGTTTCCGTACAAGCTTCTTCCCATTCACAGAACCATCTGCAGAAGTAGATATTTCCTGTGTAATGTGTGGTGGTGAAGGTTGCCGTGTATGTTCTCATACAGGTTGGCTTGAAATCTTAGGATGCGGTATGGTTCATCCTGATGTATTGCGTATTAATGGGTACGATCCTGAAAAGGTTAAAGGCTTTGCCTTTGGCATGGGCGTAGAACGTATTGCTATGCTTTTATATGGCATTAATGATTTACGTCTATTCTTTGAAGATGATGTACGATTCTTGGAACAATTTTAGGAGGAACTCATGAAAGCAAGCTTACAGTGGATGAACGAATACGTGCCTGTGGATATGAATCGTCCTGCTCAAGAATTGGCCGATGAATTAACACAAGCAGGGATTCCTGTAGAAGATGTCATTGCTATGGATAATGGCATTAAGAAAATTTATACTGGTAAAATCGTAGAAATCACAAAACATCCAGATGCAGATAAATTACAAGTATGTCAAGTTGAATGCCTTACTGAAGAAGGTGAGCCTGTTACAAAACAAATCGTAACAGCAGCCACAAATGTAGCGGTAGGTCAAA
>CATWLR010000207.1:0-3152 GCA_958351665.1 Veillonella infantium
TATCACTACTGTTTGAACATCAGCCTGCAATAAAAGCTACGCTAAATACTAATGCCACACCAATGGCAAGAAGTTTTTTAAATTTCATGGTATATTCTCCTATACTTTTATACTTTCACAATCAAGATAACCAGAATCTATTTCATCAAATTAGGAACGACGCGCACGACGTGCAAAGTAGTTACCTATTGTTTGAATAATTTGAACAAAAATAATTAAAATAACAACGGTAAATAACATCAACGGGAAGTTCAACCGTTCATAACCATAGGTAAGAGCTAAATCACCTACACCACCTGCACCAATAGCACCAGCCATAGCAGTAGCACCGATTAGACCTATGGTACCCGTTGTAATAGATAGAATGAGAGAACCCTTTGCTTCTGGTAAAAGGAAATGCCAAATCACTTCAAAATGAGAGGCCCCCATTGATTGTGCAGCCTCGATAATACCTTTATTAACCTCTAAAATAGAGTTTTCAAAGAGTCTAGCTAGATAAGGGGCAATAAATATAACAAGCGGTACGATAGCTGCCGTTGTACCAACGCGAGTCCCTACAATCATCTTTGTTAACGGTAAGATAAATACCATCAAAATGATAAATGGTACGGAGCGCACAATATTAACAATTGTATTTGTAATAGTATAAACAATACTATTTTTAACGATACCATTAGGATTTGTTACTACTAGTGTGACTGCGATAATTAGACCTAGTACTGTACCAATGAATAGAGATAGGAACACCATATATAATGTCTGTTCTGCGGCTAGTAATAACTGCGATCCTGGAACACCAAGTTCTTGCATGAAGAAATCCATTATAGTGTCACCTCCTGCCATTCAATACCTTGAGCGATAAGATACTCTTTTACCTTGCCCACCTCAAGATTATCGCCAATAAACTGAACAATGAATATACCAAGTACTGTATGTTCTAACTCTGTTACCGTAGCAAATAATACACTCGTTTCTAAATCAAAAGTTTTATTAATATGATATAAAACATTATCTGTCGTATTATTTCCTAAGAAATGCATCTTAAGAATTGTGTATGGCCTTTTATCACAAGCTAATGTATGTTTCACTGTTGATGGAATTTCATTAGGAATTACAGTCCTAACAAATCGCTTTGTTGTTTCGTGTTTAGGTTTACTAAACACCTCAAGTACAGATCCGCTCTCTATGAGCTTCCCATGCTCCATAACTACAACTCGATTACATATTTTCTGAATTACATCGATCTCATGAGTTACGATAACTACTGTTACTCCTAATTCACGATTAACACGTTCTAGTAATTGTAATATAGATTCTGTTGTATCAGGATCTAGAGCGCTAGTTGCTTCATCACAAAGCAATATGGATGGATCTGTAGCTAATGCACGGGCAATACCAACGCGTTGTTTTTGACCCCCAGATAATTCTCCAGGATATGCATTTGCTTTATCGCCCAAATCAACAAAGTCTAATAAGGTTTTAACTTTTTTATCAATGTCGGATTTTGGCACCTTATTAAGAATTAGTGGGATAGCCACATTATCATACACAGATTTAGCATTCAACAAATTGAACTGTTGAAAAACCATACCGATGCGCTTACGAACCTTTCTAAGCTCATTAAAACTTAAACCATTGATATTCACACCATCTATTTCAACATGACCAGAGGTAGGTACCTCTAAGGCATTAATCATGCGAAGCAGTGTAGATTTACCAGCTCCACTAAAGCCAATAATGCCAAATATATCGCCTTTTTCTATGGTAAAGTTTACATCAGATAATGCAGTAACCTTTTGCTTATTAACGTCAAACTCTTTCGTTACATTTCGTATAGCAATCACTGTACCACCTCTTTCCCTACGCATTAGTAGGAATTAATATTTTTCTAAAACATATCTTTAAGGTATGTTTTAATTGTATACTTAGATTACTACAATTTATAATGACTGTCAAACACAAAAAGAACCTCAACACTAAAAAGGTTGAGGTTCTTTTCGTATCTATATACTTTTATTTAAGATTAAGACTAGTCCTTTTTATCAAACCCATCATCTATATCGATTAAAGAGGTATAGTGATCCTAAAATAACAGGTGCTCCAATATAGAGGCCCATATTAGGATATTCTCCTAATAAAAAGGCTGCTACTACGGCTGCCACGATTGGCGAGATATACATAAAATTGGTTACATCCGTAACTTTTTCGGCATGTTCAAAGGCATAGCTCCAGAATACGAATCCTAATGCACTGGAAAAGAATGCTAGGTATACCATAGCAATCTTCGCAGTAATTGGTGCGGCTCCAATCATTTCAATAGCATGATCTGCAAAAGGTAGTGCCATAATGGCACCTGTAAACATGGACCACATAGCGATAGTAATAGAGTCATAACCTTTCAGACTAAGCCCGCGATTTAGAATATTATAAACCGCAAACAGTATCATACCAATCAACGTCCATATGGCTCCCATTGGAATGGTCAGAGTGGAATTCCAAAGAATAATAATAGCCACACCTATAAAAGCAGTTATGGTGAAGAGCCAACCTATAGGGCGTATTTTATCCTTATAGACTACCAATGCCATCAATGCTGTAGTCATCGGTGTCAAAGCCATAATAATACTAGATGTAGCGGCCGGTATTGTTCGCAATCCTTCATTAAAAACGACTTGGTAAACGAAGTTTCCTGTAGCCCCTAGCAGAATATATAGGCCCCACTCACGCCAAGATGTAGGTATATGTAATCCCTTAAATACACCGATAATGAGCATGAGTATAGCACCACCTACAACCCTCGCTACCGAGAGTGTCAATGCATCTACTGATTGCAATGCTACTTTACCAAAAGGAAACGCCGTAGCCCAAACGGCAATGGTGGCAGATGCCCCTAAAATGGCTTTCATACGATTTGTCATTAGCATCTACCTTTCTACGTAATTCCATAATCAATACTATCTAAATATTACCATAATAAGACCCTACAATTCCAAGAAGATACATCACAATATATCGAACACTCTCTATTTATTGATATAAATTTTCATTATTTAAAGATAATACAATAATTAGCCTTCCCAAACTCAAATCTAAATAAATTAAGTAAATAACTGTACTTTTAATTTATTTATATAGTATTTTCAATATTATTA
>CATWLR010000208.1:0-3122 GCA_958351665.1 Veillonella infantium
TTTCCTATCTATCAAGAAGGAATTATTACGAGTTCTCCATAGCTTAAAGTTATATCAAAATGAGATTTCCAAACTAACATCTATAAAATATTGTTAAAGTTTGAAAATCTCTCTTTATTTTATGTAATTGTATTTTATGTATGTATTGGTAAACACTTATTTGCTAATAATTGAATCTATGGTTCAACCTTATTTACCTATGATAAGTCCAATGGACCACATGATTTGGTAAATCATTGCAGCCCCTGCAGTTGTACCCATAGCTTTATCGAGTAGGAACTCATCTGTTTTAGTACTTAAGGTATGTACTGTTTTGAAAGCTAGTGGTGCTGCGAGAAAGGCGAAGAGGGAGAACCATGTCATATGACCTACAATGATCCATGCAAGGATCCAAATAAAGTTGAATAGGTAAGTGATGCTCATTAAACTGAGGGCACGTTCACGACCCAATACGATTGGTAATGTACGACGACCATGGCTTTCATCATTTCGAATATCACGAATATTATTCGTGAGCATAATGGAACCAACGAGCAATGTAGATGGAATAGCAGGGATTAATAATGCTAAAGATAAGTCTCGTGTCCATGCATAGCCTGTAATGAGGACGATGGCAAAACCCATAGCGATACCAGAGGAAATTTCACCAAATGGTGTGCGAGAAATTGGTTTTGGCCCACCAGAGTAGAGAAAACTGATGAGAATGCAAAGAAACCCAGCTGGGATATAGTACCAGGTGATAGTTGCCGATAGATAAAGACCGATTATAATAGGTATAACCATTAGTACCTTAATCATGGTAACGATGAGCTCTGGTGTAATGGCACCACGGGTGATAGAACCCGCATTGCCGACCTTTTGCCCCGCATCGAGACCAGATTTAAAATCTTTATATTCATTCCATAAGTTAGCAACAATTTGAGCTGTTACAACAGCTAAAAATATTAAAATCGTATGGAAAATGGCGAGACCTGTACCCTTTACGGCACCAAATGCGTAATAACTAAAGGCAGCGCCTAAAATAGTAGGCCCTAGAGCGGCCGCTAATGTACGAGGCCTAGTGAGTGGAATTATTTCTTGTATCATAATAAAAGCACACCAAGTGTGCACTCCTTTCTATTTCTCATACTCTATGTTTACATATCTATTTAAGTATTGTATAGCAGAACTGAAAGGTTGTAAATTATACTATACAGTTATACATCTCTATATAGTATAATAATTAATATATGCAGTATAGATTATCTTTTTGAAATCTATATATGCAATACAGGTTATAAATATAATCTGTATACATAGTGTATTGTTAAATCGTGAGGTGTCTTATGAGAGCTCTCAATAAAAAATTGATGACATTGGCTTGTGCGACGTGCTTGACTGTTGGCGTGGGTGCAGTGGCATATGCTGATACAGTAGATTTAGGCTATGGTTTATATGGCAGTACGTCTCCTACGGTGAAAGCTGTAGAAGTCATGCGCGTTCCTACGGATGCAAAGCTACGTAATAATGAGCAAAGCCAAATAATTTCAGTTGCAAATAAAGCGGCTGTTGATGCTGTTAATACTAGTTTAAAATTACAAGCACCGGTACAGGTTGAACCTATGAAGGGCGATGTGTTAGATGGTTTTTCCTACTATCAATTACAAGGAACTGACAAACAAGGTCACCATGTAGGGCAGTTAGTTGTTGTAGACTATTCTAAAAATGCTATAGATCAAGTGATTAATATGAATAAAACTATTTTAGAAAAGGTTCCAGACTCAGAAAAAGCTAAAATAAAAAGCTCTATCTCTAAATATGTAGATTCCTACTCTAAAGAGAAGGCTCAACAACAATTACAAGGCTTGAAGGGCAATACTATTGAAGGTGCTAAATTAGCGAAAGATTTGAAGATGCTAAATGACAAGTTACCTGCTCACATTATGGGGGTAGTTGATAAAATGCTTGCTACAGAAAAGAATTTATCTCCTAAAAGTAAAGAAGAGCTCCGTTCTTATGTAGACTTTATGGCAAAACAAGTGAGCCTAGATGCAACGCATGTGGCCTATAAACCTGTGCAAACGCGCTATGGTACGGCTGTAACAGGCGATTTGCGTGGTAGTCTTAGCTATGATGGTTTTAGAAATTCTTATGCTTTGATTGGTTATGCCGTTCCTACAGATAAAGGTGTATCCTTACAGATTTTATCATCTGATGATTCTAGCTATGATTATTGGGCTAATGAGTTGAATCATATGTATCAAACACAATCTCTCAAGGG
Organism: Veillonella infantium; assembly: GCA_958351665.1. Lineage (GTDB taxonomy): Bacteria > Bacillota > Negativicutes > Veillonellales > Veillonellaceae > Veillonella > Veillonella infantium_A. The sequence continues at coordinate 2,261 of CATWLR010000208.1, forward strand.
AGGTAAATAATATGAAATCTTTGAAAGTATTGGCTTGTGCAGCCTGTTTATTAGGTACTGTATCTGGCGTAGGTTTCGCTAAGGATGTGCAAACTATTGCAGGTTCTATGGTAGTGCCTAACAATGTAAATGTTGTTTCTGCATCTAAAACAAATACACGTGATTTTGTAGAAAAACAATTGAATGAGAATCCTTCAAAATCTTCAATGGCAAATATGATGGCCAAGGAGCTTCTTCAAAACTTTGGCACTACTTTTGACGTATACCAATTAAAAGGTGCTGACAAAACAGGTCAAAAGGATGCGTTAGTAGTAGCTGTAGATGTTAAACAAATTGCACAGCAAGTGGCTAAGGACAAAGCTAATGATCCTATGTTTGTAGCGGCTATGGCGGCTCTAGATAAAGGTCAAATTGACCCTGTTACAGAACAACTCATGTTAGGTGCTATTAACAAGCAAATTCCAACTACTACAACTGTAGTACCTTTAAATGATCCGAAACGCTATGCTAATCTTAAGACTCGGTCAGGTGAACTGCTTATAAAACCTAGAACGCTTACCGTAGAAAATGCGGAACAAGTACATCCTGTGGCTGGTACAAAATATCAAACTTATGTAGCAAGTTCTCGCTTGTTATATGCAGATGGAAATGTACAAACTCCGCTTTATGCAAATGCTGCATTTGTGTTAAAGCCAGGTAAACCGGTACTATACGTAGGTGTAACAACTGATGTACAACGGGATTATTTCAAAACGATATTTGACAATGCCTTCAAATCTATTAAATAATTTGTTATAGATATGCTTTCACGAAGTATGTCATTTACAAGGTAATTACTAATGCGAGTATGGCGGCATTAGAA
>CATWLR010000209.1:0-3113 GCA_958351665.1 Veillonella infantium
ATTAGTTGGTGACCAATCCACAGGAGTTCTCATATTTGATGCCATGGATATCGTAAGAATAACGACATCAAATAACATAGTCAATCTGGGACTTATGATTATGACCTGTGCAGGTTATGCAAAATATATGGAACATATTGGGGCAGGAACGAGATTGGCACATACATTTATACGTCCTTTATATCGTTTAAATCGCCCATATATTGTGCTGGCCCTAATGTTTCTTCTTAATATGGGGTTATCTATTTGTGTACCTAATCCATTGAGCCTTGCACTCCTTATGATGGTCACTATGTATCCTGTATTACTTCGATTAGGTGTAAGCCCTGTAGGGGCGGCAGCGGTTATTGCTACAGGACATCTCATGGATGTGGGGCCAGGTGCAGTATCTACCTTACTTATTGCAAAGACCTTGAATATGCCCGTGCCAAACTATTTTGTAGGCTACCAGTTGCGTCTTTATTTCCTAGTCGCTATTGTGACGGCTGTAGCACACTTTTTCTGGCAGAAATATCGTGATCGAGTGGAGGAACCTAAGGCTATAGGTGCTTGTGAAAGTATTCCAGAGGCGCCAATTGGGCCTAAGCCGTATATGATATTCCCATTATTACCGTTGTGTTTTATCTTGGGCTTTAGTCAATATGGCTTTCCCGGTGTGAAGATGAATGTTACCCTTGCTATGATGCTTGCCTTTGGTATAGCTCTATTAGCTGAATTAATTCGTCATCGAAATCTGCGTATAGTTCTTAAAAGTACAACTATTTTCTTTGAAGGTATGGGGAACCAGTTCTCTTATGCAGTGACACTTATTATAGGGGGACAAATCTTTGCACAAGGACTAGTGAGTTTAGGTCTTATTGAATCCTTGCTTGGGGCACTTCAAACATTATCTCTTAACTCCATGGGACTTACCTCTGTGCTAGGAGGTGGTATGTTAGGCCTTAGCATGGTGACAGGTAGCAATGTAGCGCCATTATTTACTTTGGTTCCACTAGTACCTAATTTCGTAGCTCATCTAGGCCTTGATCCAATTACTACTATGCTTGGTATGCAAAACGGTGCAAGCCTAGGTTTATTCCTTAGTCCTATTAGTCCTGTAATGGTCGGCGTAGCAGGCGTGGCGCATATTAAGTCAGTAGACTTACTTAAACGAACTGCTGTACCTGTTCTTGTGGCCTTACTTACTAGCTGTGTGGGGATATGTCTCCTTTACTAACTATCATCTAAAAGACTAATTAGTTATATTTAATCAGATATACTTTATATTGCTTTTTAAGTTTAGTTTAAAATTAGAAAACCCTCTTTACATGTAACGTAAAGAGGGTTATTATATTCCAATAATAAATCATATGTAATTAAAATGGTTTCCTGCAATGATGCAAGTTTTAGCGCTTTGCGGATAAAAAAGGGCCTTTCTTCGCCGGACGGTTCTAGAAGCCAGAAAGGATGTAATGAACAATCAAGTTTCTATTTCAACAGCAAATATTCGTGGTGCCTTTGGGGCATTTTTTATCCCTGGTATGTATACAGCTTTATGGGCTGGTTTTGTACCATATTTAAAAGCGAAGCTTAGCATTGGTGAAGATGTATTAGGTTCCATGATTTTAGTGCTTGGTTTAGGTTCTTGTTTATCCATGGCTATAGCAGGTAAGATTGTAGAGACCTTTGGATGCAAAAAAGTCGTTTTATTGGCTAGTTTTATTGGTATGTTATCTCTTGCTGTTATTACCATGTGTTCTACCATTGCTACTACAACAGCTGCTTTATTCTTCTTTGGCCTTGGTACAGGCCTAAGTGCGGCATCGGCTAATTTACAAGCCATTTTAACTGAAAAGGTGAGCAAAAAGCACTTGATGGGGGCCTATCATGGTGGGTGGAGCTTAGGTGGCTTTGCCGGTGCTGGCGTTTTGCTTGTCCTTTTAAAAATATTGTCCCTACCTGTTAATGAAAGTATTTGGGGACTTCTCATCGTATTATTCATTGCCATGGTTATAGTCAGTCAATTTATGCTAACCTTTGGTAGTGATCCAAATGCAAAGGTTGCTAAAAAATCTAAAAGCCCATTATCTTTCCATCCGATTGCTATTATCTTTGGTCTCTTGTCCTTTGTATCTTACTTAGTTGAAGGTGCAGTAGGGGATTGGAGTGCATTATACTTATTCGAAGATAAAGGTATCGTTATCGAAGAAGCCGTTATGGGCGTTATGTTATTTAACGGTACCATGTGTATCGGCCGTTTGCTTGGGAATACAATTGGTAAACATTTGACATCTAAACAAGTTGTTGTTGGTGGTTATTTGTTAGGTGCTATTGCAATGGGGCTTATCGTATTTTTACCAGGATATGGCTCTATGTATACGTATTTCCTTAGCTATGGTAGTACCAAACTTATTCTCTGCCATGGGGGAACAAAATGTAATTCCTATGACACAAGCTGTGGCAACATCTACCATGCTTGGTTATATGGGGATTTTGATGGGACCAGCATTGATTGGTTTCATCGCTCATGGCACAAGTCTTACTGTTGCATTTATCGTATTGACTGCATTACTCGTAGTAAGTGCAGGTATTGGTAAATACGCTTATATGTTAATGGACAAATCAAAAGAAGCTGAAGCTTAAATAATAGCCCTAAAGATTGAATGTCTTTGGGGCTAATTTTTTATAGTAATATTACGCTTTTAAACATATAGTATTCCTTATAGTGAATGTAAAGGAGATACAAAAAAGCCACAGGGTAAACCTGTGGCTTTTAGCATATGCGCAAATATTATATTAGCGATCGCCGTTGAAGATGGAGTTTTTAACAAGTACATAGTCTACTTTGCGAATTGCTTGTAAAGTAGTACCGCCAGCATAAGAGATAGCGGATTGTAAATCTTGTTCCATTTCAACTAATGTATCAAAGATAGAACCTTTGGAGTCGATGAAGATTTTTTTACCTTCTACGTTTTTGCGCTCCCCTTTTTGGAACTCAGAAGCAGAACCGAAGTATTCTTTTACTGCTTTACCGTCAACGATTTTTTCATCCCCTGGGGATTCTTCATGACCAGCAAAGAGGGAACCAATCATAACCATAGTAGCACCAAAGCGAATGGATTTAGCGATGTCGC
>CATWLR010000210.1:0-3112 GCA_958351665.1 Veillonella infantium
GAATTGCATTAGCACCTAAGTTAGATTTATTGTCTGTACCATCTAATTTTAACATCAAGTTATCGATAGCTACTTGTTCAGTCGCATCATAACCAATAATGGCAGGACCGATTTTAGCATTTACATTATCGATAGCTGTTAATACACCTTTACCGGAGTAACGGGATTTATCACCATCACGTAATTCTACAGCTTCAAACTTACCTGTGGAAGCACCAGATGGAACTGCAGCTGTTGCAATAGTGCCATCTTCTAAACATACTTCAACTTCAACAGTTGGGTTACCGCGGGAATCTAAAATTTCTCTTGCAATGACTTGTTCAATTACTGCCATTTCTTCACCTCATAAAAATCTAATGGGATAACTGTCATGCGACAGATATTATATATTGAGCAAAACCATATAGGTTATAACTCTTGTTAACTACTAATATAGTGAAAGTTCTATATTATGCTTTTTGTACTAAACTATGACCTGTCATAGATTCTGGTTGTTCTATGCCAGCCAAGTCTAATAATGTAGGAGCAATATCACATAATTTACCAGCTTCTAATGTAGCTGTTTTAAGGGTATCACTCATTAAAATTAATGGTACTAAGTTTGTTGTATGAGCCGTATGAACCTTACCGGTTTCATGGTTAACCATAAGCTCAGCATTACCATGGTCTGCTGTAATTAACAAGTGGCCATTCTTACTGCGTATAGCCTCAACGATACGACCTAAGCAAGTATCTACAGCCTGAACTGCTTTAACAGCTGCTTCAAAGCTACCTGTATGTCCCACCATATCTGGATTTGCAAAGTTTAAGATAATCATATCATACGTTTCATCTTGAATGGCTTCTACGACCTTATCAGTTACCTCATAAGCACTCATTTCAGGTTGTAAATCATAGGTTGCCACTTGAGGAGATTTCACAAGTATGCGGTCCTCACCTTCAAATGGTTCCTCTTTACCGCCGTTGAAGAAATACGTAACATGAGCGTATTTCTCTGTTTCAGCAATACGCAATTGACGATAGCCACCTACGCTTAGTACTTCGCCTAGTGTTTCAGATAAAATGTCCTTTTCATACACAATATGAACTGGTAAACCATCTTCATATTTAGTCATAGTCGCCATGTATAAAGATAATGGTTCACGGTTAAAGCCATCAAAGTCTGGCAACACTAAGGCTTTTGTAAGCTCACGACCACGGTCTGGACGGAAGTTACAGAAGATTACAGCGTCACCACTTTTGATCGTTCCTTCAGCATCAATTACTGTAGGAAGAACAAACTCATCTGCCGCATCTTTGTCATAAGATTGTTGCACCGCTTCACAGGCTGATGCGGCTCTTTTACCTTGACCATTTACAATCGCATTGTAAGCAAGTTCCACACGGTCCCAACGATTATCGCGGTCCATCGCATAGTATCGACCACTCACGGTAGCAATCTTGCCACAGTTTAGCTCTGCCATATACTCTTCTAAGTCTTTTAAATAGCCTTGTGCACATTGAGGGGCTACGTCACGACCATCGAGCAAGGCATGTACATAGACGTGCTCAATACCATGATCATGAGCCCCTTTGATAACTGCCTTAATATGCTCTAAGGAGCAATGTACATTGCCATCTGATACTAGACCAATAAGATGTAAGCTTTGTTTTTTACCGACTTCGTATAGTTCCTGTATAACAGGGCGATTATAAAACTCACCAGATTCAACGTCTTTAGTAATACGTGTCAAATCTTGGTACACAATGCGACCAGAACCAAGGTTTAAATGGCCAACCTCAGAATTCCCCATCTGTCCTTCTGGAAGTCCTACCGCAAGCCCTGATGCTTCTAATTTTGTATGTGGATACGTATCCCATAATTGATTAAAACAGTGCGGCTTCGCCTGTACTACAGCATTGGTTGTATCTAATTGATCTCCCATGCCAAAGCCATCTAAGATGACTAGCATTACGGGAGTCTTTAATTTAGCCATTTTTAACCTCATATTAAGCGCTTACTTCATTCGTCGCTTTAATAATATCAATAAATTCATCAACTACTAAAGATGCACCACCTACAAGGGCACCATCAATATTTGGTTCCCCAAGGATTTCACGAGCATTTTCGGATTTAACACTACCACCATATTGAATGCGCACAGCATCAGCAGTCTCATCATCGTATAAAGAGCGAATGTAATCACGAATTTCTTTACATACCTCTTCAGCTTGATCAGCAGTTGCTGTTTTACCTGTGCCGATAGCCCAAATTGGTTCGTACGCAATAATCAATTGACTAACTTGTTCCTTTGGAACGTCAACTAAAGCCCCTTTAAGTTGAGATGTAATCCAGTCTAGAGTATGACCGGATTCACGTTGTTCTAAACTTTCACCAACACAGACAATAGGAGTCAAATTATGGTGGAATGCACTTTTGATTTTTGCATTTACCGTCTCATCTGTTTCACCATAATATTCACGGCGTTCAGAGTGACCGATAATAACATAATTGACGCCTACCTCTGTAAGCATAAGCGGTGAAATTTCACCAGTGAATGCACCAGCATCATGATAATCCATGGTTTGTGCGCCTACTTCAATAGCTGTATCTCGTGTTAGTGCTACAGCACGTTCGATAGCTGTGAAAGGAGGGCAAACAACTACATCACAGGATAATTCCATATCTTGTAACACGCTGTTAAACGCTTCGATCAGAATAGATCCAGACGCAATGGTGCCATTCATTTTCCAATTTCCTGCAATAATGGGTTTTCTCATATTATGCCTCAGACAATGCAGCAATACCTGGTAGAATTTTGCCTTCTAAGAATTCTAAAGATGCACCACCACCTGTAGAGATATGGCTAATTTTATCTGCTAAGCCACTTTTTTCAATAGCCGCTACAGAGTCGCCACCACCAACGATAGTCATCGCATCGGATTCAGCTACAGCTTTTGCTACTGCATTAGTACCAGCTGCAAAGTTTTCCATTTCAAATACGCCCATAGGACCATTCCAAATAATAGTCTTCATTGGCGCCAATGCTTCTACATAGAGCTCCCGGGTTTTAGGCCCAATATCTAATATCATCCAGCCATCTTCGATTTGATCAACATCAACGATTTTAGT
>CATWLR010000211.1:0-3109 GCA_958351665.1 Veillonella infantium
ACATTAGCCGTGGCCATCGTCGCCGGTGGCTATATGTCTGAGGCTAATGGGACGGGAGAACAGCCTTCTAAGCAGGCGCCGTCTATATCTGAGATAAACATATATACGCCTAAAGAACTCAACGCCCGCCAAAAGGACTTGGTTGATATCGGTCGCTATACAGCATCCGGTGATCAAGGTGCGTTGAAAAGTACAATCGCCTCTGCTATTGAGCGAGGTACGTTGACACCGCAAGAGGTGAGTATTGCGATTCGTCAGCTTTACTCTGCTGCAGGTTTGAAGCAAATGAATGCAGCATTAGCTACATTTGATCAATTACGTGATGAGCGCCCTGAGTTTGGTGCTGATTACGAAAAAATGGTTCCAAAGCAAACAGGACTTAGTGCTTTATTGGGGAATGGCACTAATGGGGCTGCTTTAACAAAGCAGAAGCCTGAGGACGCTAAGGAAGCGGTTCAATATAATACGTTCCGTATGAAGAAGCCGAAACCGCAAAATCGCAATCGTTCTCGCCTAGGTAAATTAGACCGTGAATTGGTCGCTGCCGCAGCTTTAGGTACGCGTGTAGGTAAAAATAATCTATTCGCTGCATCTGAAAAGAGTTTATCTGAGCTTGGCCTCAGCAAATATCAAATTGAAAATCTTGAAACTTTGATTTTCTAATACCATTTAGACCTACTTCTTCGGAGGTAGGTCTTTTTATGTTCTAAATCATATGTAGAAAAGGGAAATATAATTGACGTTTAACGCCCCCTTTTCTATAATTAATAAGATAGGTATATGACCTGTAATAATAGATATAATTAATAATTAATATAGATGTAAGGAGAAAGTATGCGCCTTCGTAGAAAACCGTGGATTGATGAAGCTATCCACGAATATGACTCTCATATTATTTTATCTGGTCAAGAGCAGTACAAGGGTAAATGGCGTGAGTTATTTGCACATCCTGAACGTCCATTATATATGGAGCTTGGTACAGGTAAGGGCCGCTTTATTGCGGGTATGGCCGAAGCGTATCCAGATGCTAACTTCGTAGGATTTGAAGTGCAAATTGGGGTAATTTATTACGCAGCACAAAAAATCTTTGAAGCGGAACGCGATAATGCTAAGGTATCTCTCTTTGATATCGCTGGTATTGAAGAGATTGTTGCGCCAGGTGAAGTAGATCGCTTCTATATCAACTTCTGTGATCCATGGCCTAAGGCAAAACATGCTAAGCGTCGCCTCACATATCATACATTCCTCGATCGTTATGCTCGTCTTTTAAAAGACGGTGGTGAGGTTCATTTTAAAACTGATAATGAAGGCTTATTTATGTTCTCTCTTGAAGAGTTTAAAGAATGCGGATGGGAACTTAAAAATGTAACCTATGATTTACATAGTACAGACCTTCCAAATGTAAAAACTGAGTATGAAGAAAAGTTTAGTGCTAAAGGGCAACCTATTTTCCGCTTAGAAGCAATTAAGCCGAAAGTACAAAAGGAGGCTTAACATGGAAACACCGAATAAGGGGGATAGTCGGTGGGGCTCACTCTTTAAAAATGATTTACAAGGTATGCTCTTACCTATAGTACTCATCACGATTATAGGTAGTGTGAATATCTTCAGTGCCACCTATATTAGCTCTATTTACGAAAATACAGGGCTTTTAGGGTACTTTTCAAAACATATAGGTTTCCTATTTCTTTCAATGGCAATAGGTGTTATCTTATATCGGTATGACTATAGACAACTACAAAAGCCACATATGTTGCAACGCATAATGATTGCAACCCTAATAGGCATGGTGTTAGTTCTTGTGGCGGGCTCTGTCATTAATGGTGCGCGTCGGTGGATTGTTATCGGTCCCGTATCGATACAGCCGTCGGAATTTGCCAAGTTAGCTGCCATAATATGGACATCCGCTAAATTGAGTACCATGAGAAAATGGGGTAAATCAAGATATAATAATCCACTCACAAACTTACAAGGTTATGTGAGTGAACGCGTAGGTTATATGTTGCCAATGTTAGTTTGGCCTATCATCTTTGCAGTGTTAACGATCTTGCAACCAGATATGGGGACAACTGTGCTAATCTTTGGGTTCTCCTTCATATTAATTTACTTAGCAGGTTTTGATGGTCGATTCTTTGGTGGTGCCTTTGCTGTAGCTGGCGTGATAGGTTTCATTGCAGCTCGTATGTCACCGTATCGTTGGGAACGGATCCAGTCTTGGTTCGATCCTTGGCCTCATGCTCAAGATATGGGCTACCAAACTGTGCAAGGCCTTTTGGCCGTAGGTTCTGGTGGTATTCTTGGGGAAGGCTTTATGCAAGGTACATCTAAGTACTTTTACTTGCCAGAAGCACATACAGACTTTGCATTCGCCGTGTGGGCTCAAGAAATGGGCTTTGTGGGAGCTGTCTTTGTAGTTCTTTTGGTGGCAGCCTTTACATTCTTTGGATTCCGCATTGCTAATCGATCTCGCGATGAATTTGGCAAATGGTTAGCGATGGGGATAACCTTACTCATCAGTGGACAAGCATTATTTAACATTGCCATGGTTTGTGGCATTATGCCTGTAACAGGTGTGCCTTTGCCATTTATTAGTTATGGTGGTTCCTCATTGTTGATGAACTTTATGGCTATAGGCTTGTTAGCTAGCGTTGGTCGTCGCAATGTAGAAGGTGTAAAACAAGTTGGTACTGCTGATGCTTTGCCGTCTTTACGTGAGGAAACGCAAAGCCGATTCAAACCGGCTGCTCCGAAGCGTCCTCAAAAAACGGAAATGCCTGGTCCATTTAGACCGAGAGAGACTAAAAAGCCTACTCGTAGACGACCTAGGTCTGAACGTTGATATTTAACTTATGTAGTATAAGGTGAATATATTTAGTGTGGATTTATATAGCATCTCTTAAGAGGTGCTGTATAAATGCAACGTACTTGTATTGTGTGTGAGGAGAAAAAATGAAGGATTATATTGATATCCAAGAACGCCCGTCCTGGGGTCGAATGTTGCCACTTAGTTTCCAACATTTATTTGCTATGTTTGGTTCTACTGTATTGGTACCTTATTTACTGACAGTAGATCCAGCTACGGCATTATTAATGAATTGTATTGGTACAT
>CATWLR010000212.1:0-3108 GCA_958351665.1 Veillonella infantium
TGTAGTATATATATCATCTACGATAAGTATTGTCTTATCCTTTAATTCAATATCTTTATAGTTAGCACCAATGACAAAGGCTTCCTCAATATTTTGATGTCGTTCCTTATTCGTTAACGCCCACATATCATTAGAAGTATCAAATTTGTATAAACAGTCTAACCAAGCAAAATGTTTATTATCTATATTTTGTAAAGATTTAGCCCACTTGATAAAAAATAAATCAACTTGGTTATATCCTCTCTTAGCTTTTTTCCTTTCGCTAGACGGAACAGGAATAATATAATCATAAATAACAGAGCACTTACTATTAACAATATGAAACTCATCATATTTCATGTAAAGGTTGTACGATGCTAAAAAAGGAGCAGCCCCTTTGGACTGCTCCTTTTTTTCGTTGAATTTTACATCGTAAATTATTGACTTTAAACCACCACGGTATTCAGCCAATATACATACATCCTCTACATAATGTAGAAATTTGTTTGGTACATGACGAATATGCAGTAGATCAGTAAAACAAGATTTACACCAATCCCCTTGTGTTGCTACAGAGGCCCCACAGTGAGGACATACAGGTGGAAATAGGAAATCCCAAAGACTCATTAAGAATCACATCTCCCTTGTAGTCGTTCTTTAAACAATGTATATCGTTCATCACCGTTTACAGTACGTACAGCACGTTCTATAGCGCTCGTTGTACCAACGATAATAACCTTCCGTTTAGCTCGTGTAACAGCAGTATACAACAAATTACGTTGCAACATACCACCATAACGTGGAACAAATGGAATGATAACCACACCATACTCACTACCTTGGCTCTTATGAACCGTAATAGCATAAGCTGGCATAATCATATGTGCTTCATCGATAGGTAGACGAACCTCTTTATGAATAAATCGGATACAAATATCGGTCCGTGTAATGGCATATATAATTCCAATCTCACCATTAAAGACTTCTAACTCATAATCATTGAGGATTTGGATAACTTTATCCCCTACACGGTATGTAATACCATTAACGCGTGCTTCCCCTTTTAAACTATCTGGAGGATTAACTGCTTGTTGTACATACTGAGAAATAAGTATACTTCCAGCTTCACCACGTCGCATAGGAGAAATAATTTGAATATCTAATTCATCCTCAATATGCTCCTGTTCTCGCTTATATACATCTATGATAGCTTTCATCATCATATCGTAAGACTTAACAGGTATAAAGGAAAACTCTTCACTTAGACTATCAAGTTTTGGCATTTCACCACGGTTAATAGCATAGGCGCTTTCTACAATAGTATTACCAGAACTTTGCCGATAAATCTGATTAAGTCGCGTATAAGGCACACAGTCACTATCGAGCAAATCTTTTAATACAAAGCCTGCTCCAATAGGCGGTAATTGATCTACGTCACCTACGATAATAACATGAGCTTCCTTTGGAATAGCTGCCATTAACGAATAGAATAAACGTACATTGAGCATAGATGCTTCATCAATGATGATAACATCTATATCTAAAGGATCATCTTCATTCTTAGTAAAATCATAAGAATCACTGCCCTGAACAGGTACTAATAAGCGATGTATCGTTGTTGCTTCAAACTCAGTCGCCTCAGTAAGCCGTTTTGCAGCACGCCCCGTAGGTGCACATAGAATAATGCGCCCCAAGCCACCAAGTTGAAAGCCTTTTACTAGGGCCTTTATAATCGTCGTTTTACCCGTACCAGGACCACCGGTTATGAGGGAAAACTTCTCAAAGAAAGATAACTGAATAGCCTCTTTTTGAGCATCACCAAATGTAATGTGATTATCTGCTTCAAATTTCTCTATAAAACTTGGAATATCTAGAGAAATTGGATCTGCCTCTAATAAAAAATCCTTTGTATAATGAACGCTTTCTACTTCAGACACGTACATTTCTGGAGGGTAAATATATAAGATATCTTCATAATAAGTACTATATAAAGCACCTTGCTCCAAAAGACCTTCAATAAAGTTAGCAATATCATCTGCATCAGTTTGTAACAGATCATCTAAACGGCCAATAAGTTGATCTACGGGCAAACAAGTATGACCTTGATTATCTAAACTGCGTAAAATCCATTCTAAACCAGCCTCTAAACGGCGAGAGTCACTGCCAGTAATACCTAAATGTTCCGCCAGTGTATCAGCCGTACCAAAGAGCATATCTGGTGCAACACGTAACAAAGTATAAGGATTATCTTCAATAACAGCCACAGACTGAACACCATAATAAGTGTATACCGTTCGACTCCATTTAGATGAAATATGATGACTTTCAAAAAAGTGATTTAAATCGGACAAAATACCTTCACCAAGTAACGTATTAAATAGTTCATCCTTAACACTTTTTCGAAGACCAGGAACATCCTTAATTTCTTCAGGACGTTCCTGTCGTAAAATTTCTAATATACGAATACCAAAATAATCAAGTACCTTTTCTACGGACTTTTCACCAAAACCTTTAATCCCTAAGTTCAACAAGTAGGTCTTTGCAGCACCCATATTGTCAGGTTTTAACTTCTCTACACTAGTAGCATCAAATTGTCGACCATATTTTTCATGTTCTACATAACGGCCGCGAACTTCGATATCTTCCCCCTCTTTAGGAGACTCAAATTTACCAGTACAAGTAATGTATTCCTCATTATAATCCTTAAGGACAAACACGCAATACGTACGTTGTGTATTCTCATATATAGTTCGGTATACAAATCCTCGTATAGCGTCCATTATTTCTCCGTATTAGGTAAGGCTTCAATAATTTCTTGTACCGCATCGGTAATGCTACCTTCATTACCAATCTTGATATGAGCCACTTCTTCGTATAAAGGGTATCGTTCTTCGTATACATTAAAGATATACTCGATACTTTCTTTTACAAGTGGACGAATTTCAAGATCCAAATCATCTAGTATATGATTTACATCGCGGTTAACAAATACAACAAGACCATTATTGCGCATTAACTTTACTGTTTTGTCATAGGTGACTGTACCACCACCGGTAGCAATAACAGATGGCTTATTATGAATTAATTCTTTAATTGTACTGTATTCATACTCGCTGAAAGCATCTTTAC
>CATWLR010000213.1:0-3090 GCA_958351665.1 Veillonella infantium
TTGTATGGATTGGTCATATTATTGCATTAGTCTTTATTGTAAAAACAAAAAAATAAAGAATTATCTCTGATAATTCTACATATAGCCTTGTAAGTTAGACTGCGTTGGTTTAACTTGCAAGGCTTATTTTATTATAAAATCAATCATACATAGGGTAGATTGTGTAATGAATGGATTTTAATGAACAGAACGCTATATATTACTGAAATTCTCTTATGTGGATTACAAATAGTAGAAACTTATATTTTTAAAGAAAAAATGAATTATTACAAAATTAAATTTGACAATGAATATCAACAATTATACTATAATAACTGTGTATATAGTAATTTATATAGTATTTGTGTATATGGTGATCGTATGAATCCACATAATCATGCAATGTCACATGCAGGGACGTCTATATCGAGACATAAGGTGTTTGATGGTATCGATTTAATGTTCCTTAACGTGAAGCAAGAAACGATTCAATTTTATGCTAAATCACATACTAAGACATTTGCCATAAATCATTGTGAAGAGGGGCGTATAGAGTGTAAGTTTACCTCTGGTGAATATTTATATATGGGGCCGGGGGATATGTCTTTAGGCTGGCATATTAGCTCTAATTATCAACATGAAAATTATTTCCCTACTAAGCTTTTTAAAGGGGTTGTATTATTAGTAGATGTTGAAAAGGCTCAACCCGTATTAGATGCACTTGTTACTGAAGCGCGCATCGATTTGACTCAATTAGCAAATCGATTTTGTGAGCATTCTGACTTTGGTATGATGATGGAAGAAACGGAAGCTGTTCGTCAGATTTTTTCTAGTTTATATAATGTGCCTGATCAAATTAAGGGGCACTATTTTAAATTAAAAGTTATTGAAATTTTCTTATTATTATCTATTATTTCTACAACTAATCATGAAAAGAGAAGCTCCTATCGTAAACAACAAGTAGATATTGTAAAAGCTGTTAATGAATATATATCTACACAGTTTATGAAACGAATAACCATAGATTCCTTGTCTGACCAATTTGATATTCCTACATCAACATTAAAGCGTTGTTTTAAAGGGGTATATGGTACGACAATCCATCACTATTTAAAGGAATGCCGTATTAATGCAGCTAAGCGCTTGCTTCAAGAGTCAGATCAATCTATTTTAGAAATTGCTAATGCCGTAGGCTACGAGAATGGTAGTAAATTTACTAGTGCATTCAAAGAGGCCACAGGTATAACGCCTAGTGCATATCGTAAAGTATGAATACCTTTAAACTAAACTAAGGCATGCATTATAGTATTAGTAATATTTAAAATATAATTGTTTAAGGTTTAGAACTAGTAGGTTATAAAAACTTAATATTGTCCGAAATGTATATTTTTGGTCTTTTCGGAGTAGATATGCAAGATACACTTTGCTAACATTAAAATGTAAATGATATTCAATGTCATTAATGTTAGTGAAGTGTATCTTTTTTATTTTGTGTATAAGATACAAAACATATGGTTAGTTAGAAATTGAGGAGGGCACAATGAACCGGTGGGGACATGCAAAACGCAGCATTATTCTGTCCAGTGCAGTTGCCTTGTGGCTTAGTGCACCGCTTGTAGTGTGGGCGGAGAATGCGACTGTCACGACAGATGTAGTTCATGTTAAAGGAACATGGGCTGAAGAAGAAGCAAAATTGAACTCACAGCAAGTGCAAATCATTACCAAGAAAGAGATTGAAAAGAAACAGGCGAAGTCCGTCGAAGATATTATATTTACTCAAACCGGTGTATCTAGAACCGTTGATGCTATGGGCCGTGTTGGTGTATCCATCCGGGGTGCCGAAGCGCGTCACACACTGATTCTTGTAGATGGTCAACCCGTACTCGGCGATTTTGATAAGTACTCTGGTGCAGCAGACGAAGTCCAACGGCTAGGTACAGAAAACGTTGAACGTATAGAAGTTATCCAAGGTGCTGCTAGTGCTAAATACGGCTCTGATGCTATAGGTGGTGTAGTTAATATCATCACCAAAAAAGCACAAAAGAAACCAACCCTCCAATTGAATGCAGAAGGTATGCGTCGTAAGAGCGATGGCGATGCGTTCCCATATCAAAACTTCTTCATTCGTGCCGACTCTGGTCAAATGGGGAGATTAAAGGTCGGTTTATCCGGTAGTAAACGTGATCTTATGCCTGTTTTAGCATCCGTTAAACGTCGTGACTCAGGCATGGCTTTTGATTATGCAAAGCATAACTTCAAACCAAATGTACTTCGTTACTATGGTGATGCGGCAGATATTGGTCTTGTAGCAACTTATGATGCAAACGATAAAAATAAATTTGAAATGCGTCTCAACCGTTATACAGAAGATCTCGTACGCGATGTTAAACACTCTGACTCCGACTTAGAGCCACAACAACATTTCAAACGTACTGCGGACCGTAATACGGCAAACTTACAATGGTCCTCTCGAGCTGGTAAAAGCGACTGGACGGTTGAAACTAACTACTCCCGCATCAAAGAAAATGACGTAGCCCTCATTAGTTATACCGGTCGTTCTGCTTATGAAGGCTCCAATGAGTTGCGCTATATCGATAATATCGATCACCGTCAATTAGACATTCGAGCTAATGCGAATACACAACTCAACAAAAATCACTTGCTTAGCTACGGCATCAGCTATGCTCGTGAAGAAGGCTCTGGTAGCCGTCTAAAGAGCTCTCCTAATACAAGCACTATGTACATCGATCCATGGGATTACGATAAAAGCTTGCTAGTGGATAAACTCGATCGTCTTGTAAGACGTAAAGGTGATAACAGTATTAAGGTCTATTCTCACATCCACGACTACAAATTCATCAATTCCGGTGGTGGTATGCCACAATGGGATATGGATTATGAATACTATGGTGCCGAAACAGATGCTCAAAAACCAGGTATTACATACGATGACTATATAAATTATGGTTTATCTGAAAGCCGATTAAGTGATTGGTCTAGTACATCCCCTAATAATCAACCTGTAACGGATGAGTTTAAAGCTCGTTATAAAGCTTTAGAAGATCGTTTAAAAGCAGAAAATCCTGTATTATCTGCCACACGTGCCAATAT
>CATWLR010000214.1:0-3074 GCA_958351665.1 Veillonella infantium
GAAATACATATTTCATATTGAATAGATTATTAATCTCTTTAAATCCATTTTGCTTAAATGCTTGTATTAATAAGTTTACTTGTTTACGACTTAACATATATAAAACTATGTGCAATACTATCCCCGCTAGTATTGCTGCTTTTATATTTCCTTCGTATCCACCAGTTATCATTGCGCTAATAAGAGCTATATCCATAAGAATAATTGGAATGGTACATATAATAACTCTGTAGATAAAAAATTTACTATACATTAATCTGCACCTATAAAATAGATCTACAATAGCAAATGCTTCGATCTAGTCAATCATTCAATTAAATATCATCCACAATAATATAGCTGTTATAAAATATAAATAATAGCGAAAAATCTTTGCATTAGAATAGCTTTTTGAGGATTTAAGTTTAAATGTTGCAATGATTTCAACAATTACTAAGATCCCCATATTTACATAGAGTAAACTAAGGTAATCAACTAAATCAGGAATCAAAAATGTCTGCACTATGAGAAAGAGGCTAACCATAACCCCTAAACCTAAGAAAAGATCATATAGATTGGGGAATTTTAACTCCATATTCCTCTTTAAAATATAGATTCTAAATAACCTATATAAATAATAAACGAAAAGGCCTATAGGTACACCGGTTTTATAAATAGACAACGGAATCATTTTTAATACACTCTCTTCTTTAATCAACACAATCAAATTTTTAACTCTAATATATCACAACTATCATATAAGTTCATATAATAAAAAGAGGTATTGTATTTTCATATACAATACCTCTTTTTATTTGTACCCTATGGTTTTCTAATATTTTATAAGGTTTATAGTCATTAACAGAATTAAAGATATAATGAGAATCATATCTTTCGTAGTTAACAATTCATAGGTCTCGTTAAATGTATCATTCTTGAATGCCTGTATTATCAGTTCTTCTTGTTTACTGAGTTCCAGGTATAGATCTAAATGGCATCCAACTGCCACTAGTATGGCTATTTTCAGATATCCTTTATATATATTTGCTGTCATATCATAGATTAGAGAAATATCAAATAGCACAAGTAGAATGGTACATATAAGAAATTTATAGATAAAGGATTTACTATACATGATTGTACCCCTATAAGGAGCATAGCTTATGACCTAAGCCACGCCATCAAAGAATGTAATGACTGTAATTTCTCGTGGGCAGTTGATACGGATTGGGAACCAGTGGCCTGACCCGTTATTGACGTAGCACACGCTTTGTTCTTCAACGTAGCGCCCTTTTGTATATGGAGTGCCCGTTGGCACTACAGGAACACCCATAAATACAATTTGACCGCCATGGGTATGACCAGAAAGGGTCAACGGAATTTTACGTTCAATGGCTTCTTCAAAGAATTCAGGGTGATGGGCCAATAGGATAACAAAAGCATAGTCTGGAATACCAGATAAAGCCTTATCAATCATAGCTTCACGCTTTTCTTTTTCCCTATCATTGTCGTACGCAACACCTGCAATATATACCGGTTGCTTACCACCCATAATTTGAATATTACTATTCACAAGGATATTCATCGGTGTATTGTGTTTCAATTCATCTAGCACCTTATTCACATCGTGATGGTACTCGTGATTGCCTAAGATGAAATCTACACCGTCAGGAATTTGTTTTGCAAAGGTCGTCAATCTTTCACAGACCTCAGGCAACCATCCTAGTTTATCGATGAGATCGCCTGTGATAACGACGCGATTAGGCTTTTGTAAAAGCGCCAATTTTAGGATTTCATCAAAGTCGTCTAAGTCGATACTAGGGCCCACGTGAATATCACTAAGTTGCACGATTTTATAGTCCTTTAACCCAGGCGGTAAGTTTGTATAACCGAAGCTTTCATGAGTGACCTCAATCTCATGTTGACCTACATAGGCAGCATAACTAGAACCACCGATTGTGGCTAACGGCACCACTGTGGCTGCCGTTCTAAAGAAGGCGCGACGGCCTGTTCTATTTTCCTCTGGCGTTTTGCTCCAAATTTTATTAACCGCCCAGTATAGTAAACCTAGGACGATGAATACAGGAATAGCCAAGAATAAGCCAAAGAGGAAACCGTAACTTTCAGTACGGAATAGATTCATCAACGGATAATACATCGTTCCGTATAGATCCACTTGATTGAGTATATAGTATCGGATGGCAGCGAACCACGCACCGATAATAATTAGATAACCTACCCAAGCAGGCCATTTCTTTTTAGGCTTCCACAAGTTGAGGAATAGAGCCCAAAATCCTACCAATCCTATTACGAGGATAGCAGAAAAAATGATATTAAATAGAATTCTCATTCATTGCTCCTACAAATTATTTTGCCATCTCCGTCAATTTACCATGAGGACCCGCCCAAGCATAATCAGCGAACTCATCGCGCTTGATGAGCATCCAGTCCTTTGGCAATTTATTTTGGATAGCTCCGATCGTTATATTCTTAGCATCTCCTGCATACGTTAAATCACCGCGAAATGCTTTCATAAACCATTTTCGATGAGAGAAAATATGTGTTATTTCTTTTACCAATACAGGTTGTAAAGCTAGTTCAAAACCTAGATCCTTAACTAATTCTTCAAGGCCTCGTTCACCCTCGTCAAAGGTAGACACCATTTCCACCGAAGGGAATTCCCACATGGACCGTAACAACCCACGATTCGGGCGTTTATGCAATAGGTAGTAATCTTTGTATTGTAAGATACCTACAAATAGAGGAACCTCTACAACCTTCGTTTTCTTGATGCGCACAGGTAATTTGTCCGTATCCTTATGTTGGTATGCTTCGCACATGTTTACAATAGGGCATTCTCCACAGCGCGGAGTTTTTGGAATGCACACAGCAGAGCCAAAATCCATTAAGGCTTGGTTAAAATCACCAGGTCGATCGTGAGGTAATGTTTCCTCTACAATAGCAGTTATGGCCTTCTTACCTTTAGTGCTCAAAATATCATCAAAGATGCGATATAAACGAGCGTAAATGCGCAATACATTGCCGTCTACAGCTACCTCTGGTTCGTTGTACGCCATGGATAACACAGCCCCAGC
>CATWLR010000215.1:0-3054 GCA_958351665.1 Veillonella infantium
GTATATGGTATTGCCGCATTAGTTGCATTTTTGCTTATCATGATGGTTATGAATGCATACAGCACAAAATTAGGCTACGAGGTAGTTAAAACACAGCAAGCTGTAGTACAATTAACAAAAGATAATGAGGCTTTGGATGTTGACGTGGCTTCCTTAAAGTCTCCCGTTCGTATCCAACAAATCGCAGAACAACAACTAGGGATGGTTTTGCCTGATTCTTTTGTTTATAGCACAAAAAGCGCTGTTACTGAACGCACTGTACAAGAGAAACAGCAAATTATAGACTAGCAGGCAAAGCAGCTCGTATTGGGCTGCTTTCCTTTGCGTGTAAAGGAGATTGTATATGAAACAATTACAAGATATAGTAAATACTTTGCAAACAACGCATGTAGAAGGTAATACAGCTGTTGAAGTATTAGATATTACAGCTGATTCTCGTGCTGTAAAAGTAGGCAGTTTATTTATTGCTTTAGATGGTGCCACTGTAGATGGTCATAATTATGTAAATAAAGCTGTTGAAGCTGGCGCAGTAGCAGTACTTGTATCTAAACCAGTAGAGGTAAGTGGTGATGTTTGTGTTATCACTGTAGAGGATACTCGTAAAGCTATGATGGCATGTGTGCCGTATTTCTTTGATTATCCAGCAAATTCCATGCGTATGATTGGCGTTACTGGTACGAATGGTAAAACGACTACAACGCATATGATTCGTCATATTTTGAAAGCTCAAGGTCATAAAGTGGGCGTTATTGGTACTGTTCATATTATGATTGGTGATACAACATATCCAATTCATAATACGACACCTGATGTAGTGGATTTGCAACATATTCTTCATCAAATGGTAGAGGAAGGTGTTACACATTGCGTAATGGAAGTTTCTTCACACGCATTGGCATTGGGGCGAGTTTCTGGTGTTGAATATGATACAGCGGTATTTACAAACTTAACACAAGATCATTTGGACTTTCACAAGACCTTTGAAAATTATTTGGCAGCTAAGTGTAAATTATTTGAACAAGTCAGCGCGCCTAATCAAACTAAATCTGGCAAAGGGGCTATCATTAATATCGATGACGAATATGGTCATCGAGTAATTGAGAAAACAACGGCACCTATCATTACTTACAGTATTGATGGTAAAGGTACGTTGAATGCTCATGATGTAGAAATGACACCTAAGTCTAGCCGTTACACTGTCTCTTATGATGGCCATGACTATACAGTAGCTATGAATACCACAGGTTTATTTAATGTATATAATACTTTGGCTGCTATTGGTGCTTGTCTATTAGAAGGCATATCTATGGAAGATATAGATAAAGCATTGAAAACATTTAGCGCTGTACCTGGTCGCTTTGAGTTAATCGAAGAAGGTCAACCATTTGCAGTTGTTGTAGACTATGCACATACACCGGATGGTTTAGAAAATATTTTACAAACTGCAAAGGCTATTCAAGAAAATCGCATTATCGTAGTCTTTGGTTGTGGTGGTGACCGAGATGCGACAAAACGCCCTATCATGGGTCGTATTGCTGCACAATATGGTGATGTAGTATATGTAACATCTGATAATCCTCGTACAGAGGATCCTGTACAAATTGTGAAAGATGTAGAAGTAGGCGTTAAAGAAGGCCTTCGTGAAGGCTCTCATTATGAAGTAATCGTTGATCGTCGGGAAGCGATTCAACATGCAATACAAAATGCAAAACCTGGGGATATTGTACTAATTGCTGGTAAGGGGCATGAGGATTACCAAATCTTGAAGGATAAAACGATTCATTTTGATGATCGTGAAGAGGCGCGAGCAGCCCTCAAGGAGATCTAATATGGCAGAATTTACATTGTCTCAAGTGGTAGACGCCACAGAAGGGACGAGTACACATACCGACAATATTAAGTTCTTAGATGTATCTACTGATACAAGAACGATTGAATCAGACTTTTTGTTTGTAGCCTTAAAAGGGGATACCTTTGATGGTCATGATTTCATCAACACGGCTATTGAAAAGGGCGCTACAGGTGCAATCGTAGAAAAAGGTCGTGCCGTAAAAGGTATCGCATGTATCGAGGTTGAAAATACCTTGGTAGCGTATCAGAATTTGGCTCGCTATCATCGCCGTCGCTTTGATATTCCTGTAGTGGCTATAACTGGTTCTTCTGGTAAGACTACAACAAAGGAAATGGTGGCCGCTGTACTTGGTACAGAATTTAATGTTTTGAAAACTGAAAAAAACTTTAATAATGAAATTGGTTTGCCAAAAACATTGTTGCGCTTAACTGCAGAACATCAAGCATGTGTCGTAGAGATGGGCATGCGTGGCCTTGGTCAAATTGAAGAGCTTGCATTAATTGCGGAACCAACTATGGGCATTATTACCAATGTTGGTACTAGCCATATTGAGTTGTTAGGCTCTCGTGAAGCCATTGCACAAGCTAAAGGTGAATTAATTCGTTGCTTGCCAGAAAATAGTGTAGCGATTCTTAATGAAGATGATCCATATGTTAAGGCTATGGATAGCCTGGCTAAAGGTAAAACTATTACCTATGGTATTGAACGCAATGCTACATGTATTGGCAGTCATTTGCGTTATAAAAAAGACGGTATTAAGTTTACTTGCAAATGTTATGACGAAGTTTTCGATATCTTCTTACCTATGATTGGTGAACACAATGTATATGATGCATTGGCAGCAATTGTAGCTGGTCGTGTTTTGGGGATTAAATCCAACACCATTCGCAAAGGCTTAAGCGAGTTTACAGGCACTCCTATGCGCCAAGAGATCGTACCATTTGAAGATATTGTTATCTTAAATGATGCATATAATGCAAATCCTTCCTCTATGGCTGAAGCGATTAAAGCATTAGGTCAACTAGAAGGTAAACGTAAAATCGCTATGCTTGGTGATATGCTTGAGCTTGGTGATTATACTGAACAAGCGCATCGTGAAATAGGTCAATTGCTTGCTGAAGAAGGTTATAGTGTAGTATTCACATTTGGTGATGCTGCGGCCTTCATCGCTAAGGAAGCAAAAAAAGCAGGTTTAACTACAT
>CATWLR010000216.1:0-3053 GCA_958351665.1 Veillonella infantium
TCATTTAGGTTCTCTTTATCCTTTGCAGAAATAGGAATAACCCCTGCAAATGGATATGCATCTTGATAAGACACGATAGCTTCTAAAAGCTCCTCTTTTTTTAGAGTGTCAATCTTGTTAACGACTAAGAAAACAGGCACTTTTACACGTTTTAATTGCTCAATAATAAAGTTATCCCCAGGGCCGCGTTTTTCATTGCCTGCTACTACAAATAAAACAGCTTCCGTTTCTTTCAAGGACTCAATGGCAGCATCTACCATGAATTCACCTAATTTATGTTTTGGCTTATGTACACCTGGTGTATCCATGAAAACGATTTGTTTTGCTTCATCTGTATATACACAGATAATACGGTTGCGCGTTGTTTGAGCCTTATCGGATACGATAGCGATTTTGTCGCCAATAAGGGCATTAATTAATGTAGATTTACCGACATTAGGTCGTCCTACAACGGCAACAAAGCCAGATTTAAAATGTTCGTTCTTATTCATTATATGGTGCATCCTCCCGCACATAACCGAGATTACCTAAGATAAATTCTTCTTCAGTACGCATCTCTTTTTTATCTTCATCGTTCATATGGTCATAGCCTAAAATATGTAAGCAACTGTGAGTCGTTAAATACGCTAATTCTCGTTCAAAGCTATGTCCATATTCAATAGCCTGTTCACGAGTGCGCTCTAAAGAAATAATCATATCACCAAGTAAGTGATGTTCCTCTTCACTGCCTTCATAATCATCCCCTTCATTAAGGGCAAAGGACAATACATCGGTAGGTCTATCGATGCCGCGATATTCTTTGTTAAGCTCGTGAATCTTAGCATTATCGCAGAGTAAAATACTCATTTCATCTTCTTCAAGACCATATACGCGACTCACTTCATCGCAGACCTTGCGTATAACAGCCTCAATATTGGAATCCTCTTGAATTCCTTCATCATAGCTAATATGTATATACATGCTTATCCTTTCACTACATGCTCTTTAGATGCTCCGTTAGTTTCCGCAGTCTCACCAGCTAATTTACGTTCATGATACTGATCATAAGCTTTTACAATGCGGCCTACTAAATCGTGACGAACAACGTCTTGATCGCTAAAGTAAACCATATTAATACCAGGTACATGACGCAATACCTTTTCAGCCTCGCCAAGACCTGATACGACACGTGGCGGCAAGTCGATTTGCGTTTTATCGCCATTTACGACCATTTTGGAATTGTTACCTAAACGGGTTAAGAACATCTTCATCTGCTCAGCCGTCGTATTTTGAGCTTCGTCTAGAATAACAAAAGCGTTTTCTAAGGTACGACCACGCATATATGCCAATGGTGCTACCTCAATAGTCCCACGTTCCATAAAGCGTTGTACTTGTTCGATGCCAAACATTTCATGTAATGCATCATAAAGAGGTCGCAAATAAGGATCTACCTTGTCTTGTAATTCACCAGGTAGGAAGCCTAATCGTTCACCAGCCTCTACAGCAGGACGAGTCAAAATGATTTTATCTACATTGCGGTTTTTTAAATAGAATGCAGCTAACGCTACGGCTAGGAATGTTTTACCTGTACCAGCAGGACCTATACCAAAGGTAATGGTGTTTTTGCGAATGCTATCTACATAGTATTTTTGACCTTCCGTTTTAGGCGTAATATTTTTACCGCGCATATTAACAGATAAGGTATCTTCAAACATAGTATGTACAGCATCAGCTTTACCGTTCGCTACAAGTTTAGCCGCAATACGAACTTGGGACTCAGTGATGGTACTACCTTCTCTGTATAGGAATACTAGTTCTTCTAAGGTACGATACAGGGCATCTACTTGCTTTTCATCGCCCTTGATAACCACAGTATCTCCGCGTGCCACTACATCTACAGAGATGACTTCAAGCATCATATGCAAATATCGATTATGTTGACCTAGTATGGATTGTGCTAGGTCATATGTAGGAAATGTAAATACTTGTTCGCTCATACAACCTCCTAATCTATAAACTTACGAACGGCTTTGCCGTTTAAATAATCACATAAATCACCTTGATGGGCATCCAGTTCATCTAATTTATCATCAATTAAGTCTTGAACTCGCCACCATCCCATAGACCAATTCGTAAATAACGTATTATCTTCAGGTGCTCGGCCTACAAGACGTTGTAATACAATGTCAGGATGCAAGTTACGAACAAAATTCACAACCCGATCAGCATATTCCTCAGCACTAATTAAGGTAAATTGCCCTTCTTGATACCACTTAGCCATCAATGTATTTTTCACAATATATAAAGCATGCAGTTTGACTTGATCTACGCCAAGAGCTGACAAAATACGAGCTCCTTCAATAGTATCCTTCATAGTATCCCATGGAAGATTTACTATCATATGGGTTGTTACATTAAATCTATATCTCTTAATGCGTAGTACAGCATCAATAAACTGCGCTAAATCATGGCCTCGATTAATCTTCTCAAGGGTATCATAATTTACCGTTTGCAAGCCTAATTCAATATAAATATCCTTTTGAAAGCGATCTCTAATATCAGCCAATATGTCTAAGTATTCATCGGCAATACAATCTGGTCGCGTCGCAATAGCAATGCCTACAGCTTCATCAATACAGCCTTGCTCCATATAGCTTTTAAAATCATCAAGACTCAAGTAAGTATTACTGAAGTTTTGATAATAAGGTATAAATTTTTTCGCCTTGTATTTGGGACCTATGTGGGCAATGTTTTCCTCTAATTGCATACGCACTGTCATCCAAGCAGGGCGATTTTCATAGCCCGCACCGATTTCACCGCAGAAGGTACAGCCCCCTACGCCAGCCGAACCGTCCCGATTAGGACAAGTCAACGGCAACGCAACAGGAAGTTTATAAACCTTTTCCCCATAGGTTTCTTTATAATATTTAGATACCATGCGGTATCGTTTTGGTCTCGTTGTATCGGTCATAACACTCCTATTTAACTAACCCCTCTTCGCTTGTTATGTAATATTTCAACTCTAAACAATTACTATTATGTTTTATTATTAACAAGCCTCTATTTCTGGACGT
>CATWLR010000217.1:0-3049 GCA_958351665.1 Veillonella infantium
ACATTAGACACTCAAAAAATTGGTGATTCTAGCAATATTGGTTTAAATGTCTCTGCTATTGGTGGCATGTATGCTAATACTATTACTATGAAAGGTACCAATGCTGGTCTTGGTGTAAATGTTAAAGGTGTAGTCAGCTCTACACAAGCATCTAGTATTACTAGTGATGGCAAAATCATAGTTGATGGTGGTGTTACGAGTAATGGCAACACTACGTTAGCAGGTCAAAGCATTGCAATTCACAACAATGGTGTGGTTCAAGGTGATGTATCTACGACGGTAAATAGCAAAGAAATAGTAAATAATAGTGGTCTTATTAACTCTGGAAAAACTACGACCATAAAAGCTAAATCCGTAGATAATCATGAAGGTGGCCGTATTTATGGTGATACTGTAGCTATTGATGCAAACACAGTTATAAATCATACAAATTCTGAAATAGAACAGCGTTACCATAAAGCTGGTAAGGATTTAGAAAAAGCTAAAAATGATCTTGATGCTGAATGGAATGCTGATATTACAAAATATAAAACTAAAATAGAGTTAGAAGCACATCGTCAACGTATTAAAGAGTTAACAAAGACTTATGATGAAGCACAAGAGAACGTTACTGCCATAAAAAAAGAATTAGATACGCATAAGTCAGGTGTAATTGCAGGTCGTAATCACGTTGATATAAATACAGATACAATAAATAATACGGGTAAAGGTTTTATCTATAGTGGTGGCACTATGGACCTTACTGCTAAACAAGGTATAAGTAATACGGGAGCAACTATTAAAGCCGTTAAGGATATTGAACTAGATACACCTGTAGTAAATAATGAAAATGTTGCATTAGGTGTTAAGCGTATTTCAGATGGTATTACTAAAAATCCTGATAAATTAAAAGTTACTCATCCACATCATAAATTAGAAGGCCAAGTATTTGATAAGTCTGAATTCCCTTATGCTGATTATAAAAGTGGCTATGGTACACCTCATGTAAAACCTGTTAAGACTGCTGAAGATGAAGCTTATAATAAAGAAATGGATAAGCGTGAAAACCGTGTTAATGAATTTACTATTATCCGTACCGAAACAGAGCATACTCATAAAGAGGTTACTAATGATGATCCGGGTGTTATTAGTAGTGGCGGTGACATTGTAACAACAGGTATTCTCCATAATGATAATAGTAAAGTTATTTCTGGGGGCACTGTTCATGCTAAAGGGTCCATACAAAATATATCAGATTCAATAAGTGATAAGACATTCATAACGGGTACTACACAAGAAAGTTATACAACAAAAGTTGATAAAAGCCATCACATAGGGCGTAAAAAGAAACGTAGAAAGTGGAGATCTGAAGTCTATATGACTCCAACTATTACTGAAACCAATCTAAAGCCAATTGGTACAGTTCAAGAGCATGCGGAAGATACATTGTCTAAAGCTATTATTTCAAGGGTTAATGATAGTTTAGATCCATATGGTTTAGGTGGTGGAAAAGGTAAAGAAAGTCATACTATAGATGGTTTATCCTTACCAACAGAGGCGCTATATCAAATTCATCCAGATATTACAGCTAATGCTTTGATAGAAACTGATTCTGCGTTTACCAATAGAAAGAATTTTCTATCCTCTCAATATATGATTGATGCCTTAGCGAATGATCCTGAACGAAGATTAAAACGTTTAGGTGATGGATTCTATGAGCAACAACTTATTAACGATCAAATAGTATCCGCTACAGGCAAACAATATTTAGAAGGTTATACAGATAATGAGGCTGAATATAAAGCGTTGTTAGAGGCAGGTATAGCCTTTGGTAAAGCTTTTAAATTAGCTCCAGGAATTGCTTTATCTAAAGAACAAATGGAAAGTATAACGACTGATATGGTGTGGTTAGAAACTAAAACAGTTGTAGTAGAAGGAAAAGCTCAACAAGTTCTATATCCTAAAGTATATTTAGCGAAACAACCTGCAAAATCTGTTGATGCAATGGATGGAATCATAAGTGGTAAAACTATTGTTAGCAATACTAATGCAGATATTCTAAATCAAGGCATTATGACTGCGGATACAATTGTATTAGGTGCTCATGATGTACAAAATACAGGCCGTATCGATGGACGCAAAGTGAATATTAAAGCATCACAAGATGTAACAAATACAGGTAATATTCATGGTGATAAACAGGTTAACATTAATGCAGGTCGTGATATTAATGTAGGTGCTCATGTAGATAGATTAGAACATCACGATATTGTTAGTCGTCAAGGTACTATTGGTGTAGCAAAAGATGGTGATTTAGTTTTATCTGCGAAACGAGATGTTAACCTTAAAGGTGCTATTGTTCATACTAAAGATAATTCTAAAGCAACGATTGAGGCTGGGAATAATATTAATTTAACAACAGAATCATTATCCTCCAAAAAGGATATGACTGTTGATAGTGATAACTATAATCGTACTGATCGTCGTACAGAATTAGGTACAGCTATTTTAAGTGATGGTCATGTTAATTTGCATGCAGAAAATGATGTAAATATTCGTAATGGTATTGTTAATAGTGAACATGGTGTCACATCTGTTGAAGCAGGAAATGATGTTAACATCACTAATGGAAAAAGTTATAGCCGTGATGAATATGGTCTAAAATACAAAGAAAAGAGTTTACTATCTCGCACCACTAATATCATTCGTACAGATCACGAACATACAGGTGTTTTATCTTCTACGATTGGTGGAGATACGATTAATGTGAAAGCTAATCGCAATGTTTCTGTAACAGGTTCTAATATTTTGGGAACAAAAGATGTATCTGTATCTGCAGGTAATGACGTGCGTACAGATTCTGGTGAAGAAACTCAACGTGATGATGTATATCAATATAGCAAAAAGTCTGGTCTGATGGGGGCAGGTATAGGCTTTACTATTGGTAGTAAAAAAGTGACTGATACATTAGAAGGAAATTCTAAAACTAATGTAAATACATTAATTGGTTCTGCGAATGTAAAAATTAGTATTGATGCTAATTAAAAATCACATCTCACTAGTACTGATA
>CATWLR010000218.1:0-3012 GCA_958351665.1 Veillonella infantium
GTAATTAATAGCTCTCTTGTAGATGAGAAAATAGAAGATTTATGGTATAGTTAAGGGATAGTTATTGAATTAATAGTCTGAATTGAGGTATGAACTAAATGGAATTTTTAGAAGTTGCCACGTGGGTTACCATTGGTAAAATTATTTTAATTGATATTTTATTAGCTGGTGATAATGCTGTTGTTATCGGTATGGCAGCTGGTAAATTAGCTCCAGAACTACAAAAGAAGGCTGTTATTTGGGGTACTGTAGGGGCTATTGCAATGCGCCTTATTTTTGCCACACTTCTTGTAGAAGCTTTAACGTTGGTACCTCTTGTCCATTTAGGTGGTGGCCTTGTACTTGTATGGATTGCCATTCAATTATTAAAAGGTGGAGATGAAGATGCACATATCGAAGCTAAGAATTCATTAATGGGTGCCATTTGGACGATTATTGTAGCTGACGCTATGATGAGTATTGATAATGTCATTGGTGTAGTAGGGGCCGCTAGAGGTCATTTAGAGCTTGTTATTGCGGGCATGTTAATTACGGTTCCAATTATCGTATTTTGCTCTACATTATTTGCTCGTATTATTAATAAATTTCCTGCTATTCTTTGGGCTGGTGGTGCACTACTTGGCTGGGTTGCAGGCGAAATGATCGTGGAGGATCCACTTCTTATGCCATATATTCAAGGTGAAGAATTACTCGTGAAATTCGGTACTGTATTCTTTGTACTCATTGTGACTGGTATGATTAAAATTTGGAAGAAAAGAGACGCGTAATGAACGGTACAGGTCGTACATCTCGTAAAAAACAATCTAAACAACATAGAAGTGCGAATCGCTCAAATTCACAGCAAACTATGAGCGGTACAGTATCTAAAAAACAACAAGCTATACTCAATGCACCTGTTAAACTAGGCGATGAAGTGCTCGTCACAATTCACGGTATTGGTAGCAGTGGTGAAGGAGTAGGTCGTGTAGATGACTTTACTGTCTTTGTTCCTTTTGCCTTGCCTGGAGAAACTGTAAAAGTAGCCATCAACATGGTAAAAAAGACATATGCTACAGGTAGACTCTTAGAGATTGTTACAATGGCCCCGAACCGTATCGATGCTAGTTGTGAACTTTATGGCTTCTGTGGGGGGTGTCAACTACAGCACATTACCTATGAAGGTCAGCTTTCACTAAAAACACAAAAGGTGAAGGATGTTATAGAACGCATTGGTCATCAAAATCCAGACCTTGTAAAACCTGCATTAGGCCCTAAAGAGCCGTGGGCATATCGCAATAAAATGCAAATGCCTGTAGGTGGCACTAAAGGCAATATTCAAATGGGATTCTATGCGATGGGATCTCACGATATCGTACAAGGTACAAACTGTCCTATACAAGACGAAGGGAATAATATCATTGCTCAAGCTTGTTACCAAATCGCTAAAGAGTTTGATATTGAACCGTATGATGAACATACAGGAAAGGGTGTGCTGCGCCATATTATCGGACGCATTGGACAGTCAGGATGGATGATTATCCTTGTAACGGCAACCGAACAATTGCCGCATAAAGAGAAGTGGGTAGAGAAATTAACGGAACGCATTCCTCAAGTAGAAACTATTGTTCATAACGTAAATGGTAAGCGAACTAATGTTATATTAGGACCTAAAAATAATATCCTCTATGGGGATGGGACGATTACAGACCATATTAAAGACTTGCGGTTTACCTTATCTCCACATTCTTTCTTCCAAGTGAATCCAGAACAAACGACAGTACTTTACGATCAAGCATTAGCTTATGCGGACTTAAAAGGTGATGAAACCGTTATCGATGCGTACTGTGGTACGGGGACCATTTCATTGTTTTTGGCTCATAAGGCAAAACATGTAATAGGTATAGAAATCGTAGAACCTGCTATTATCAATGCTTGTGAAAATGCGAAACGAAATGGTTATGATAATACAGAGTTTATCGTCGCTGATGCGGCTGTAGAAATGCCAAAACTCTACAAAGCTGGCGTACGACCAGACGTAATCGTATTCGACCCTATCCGTGC
The DNA here is from genome assembly GCA_958351665.1 of Veillonella infantium. Classification (GTDB taxonomy): domain Bacteria; phylum Bacillota; class Negativicutes; order Veillonellales; family Veillonellaceae; genus Veillonella; species Veillonella infantium_A. The sequence goes on from CATWLR010000218.1 coordinate 2,041, forward strand.
AGGCTGTAAAGAAGAAGTACTAACCTCTGCAGCCGGTATGGAACCAAAACGCATTGTCTACGTATCCTGTAATCCAGCTACCATGGCACGTGACATTGAAATCCTAACACACTACGGCTATGAACTTAAAGAAGTACAACCTGTAGACATGTTTCCTATGACAGCTCACGTTGAGGCAGTGGCTTTGCTTACTAGAAGCGAAGCATTACTTTAATATCTTGTTTAGAAGTTTATGGAGTGAACTATAATGGTATGGCTAAATTCAGTAGATTATAAAAACCAAGAGTATATGGAGCTAAGACTTAATGCACCATTATATGAGAACATACGCTTAGATTTTAATCCACTCAAAATTTCTGATGTGTCTAGTCATGAACCAAGTTGGAAAGACTGGCACTGTTATAGAAAGCCATTACGTGTTTATAGTCCCGATTTTGATATCTTAGTTTCTTATTTTAATAAAGCGTATCCTATTATAGATGCATCGGATAATACTGAAAGAGATAGCTTTGATGTATGCTTTGATAATTGGATTAAGCAAGACGACTGGATTAAAATAATTCACAATATTGAAGTTGATCTTATAAACTCTAGTAAAGTAGAGCAAGAGTTTTTAAAGATATTTATTGCTTGGATTAAGGAAGCACTTCAACACACATCTGTTATAGTTGTTGAGGGAAATCTTTAAAAATCAAAACAGTATTTTAATAATATAATCAATAAAGATAAGTTAAGATATAAATTAATTGATTTTAGCCCTTTGCTTTTGCGAAGGGCTTTTACAATATAATCATATATAAATACAATATAATTAGTATAAGTAGTTAAATTGTATTGAATGAGGTATGTGGTGTGGGACTAATTTTAGATATTGATAAAATAATGTACCAATTGAGTAGATGGAGACCAATATTTCATTCAGAAGCAGATTTTCAGTTTAGCTTAGCCTGGATGATTAAAGAACAATATCCA
>CATWLR010000219.1:0-3002 GCA_958351665.1 Veillonella infantium
CAATTTAGCATTTGGATGGACTATGGCTGTACTATGGATGTTGGATTCCGCATTTTCCATGCCTACAACTATCACTACAATCACTCCTCATTCTATTATACAAGGGCAAACATGTATTCACCGCTAGCGCACAATTTGTCGCCAACATAGGCACGGCCTTCAACCTTACCCATTTTACCTTTGATTTTTACAATATCAACTTCCATACGTACTTGATCACCAGGTTTTACAGGATGACGGAAACGAACTTTATCAATACCTGTAAACATAGGTGTAAGACCGCGGTTTTCTTCAGGGTATAGCAAAGCAATACCACCAACTTGTGCAATAGCCTCAGTCAATAACACGCCTGGCATTACTGGATTACCTGGGAAGTGACCTTGGAAGAACAATTCGTTGAATGTAGCATTTTTAATGCCCACAGCACGTTTCATAGGTTCTAACTCAACGATGCGATCTACCAAAAGCATAGGATAACGATGAGGTAAAATTTCTAAAATGTCTTCGTGATTAAGAATCATGGCTGTGTCTCCCTTATTTCTTCCATTATACTACGAGCCAATTTTGAGTTTAATTCATGACTCGATTTCATAGCAATTACATGACCTTCGATTCGTCCTAATAAGAATAAGTCGCCTACTACGTCTAATGCCTTATGACGAACTAATTCGTCATCAAAGCGAGGTACAGACAAACACTTCTCATCATCATAAACTAACGCATTATCTAAGGTACCACCTTTTGCAAGGCCCATAGCCTGTAATTGTTCTAATTCTTTCATAAATCCGATAGTTCTAGCAGCACTAATATGCTCTTTAAAGTATTCTGGTGAAACCTCAAAATCGCAATTTTGCGTACCAAGTAACGGATGACTGTTAACCGATGTAAATGTAATGCGATAGCCATCGTATGGCAAAATAACTACAAAACGATCACCATCATAAATAGCATGGGAGCGAGTTATTTTATATACATGACGTGGTGCTGTTTGTTCTTGAATGCCAGCCTCTTCTATAAGGCCTACAAAAATAGCACTACTGCCATCACCTACAGCAGGTTCAGGAGAATCCATCTCGATATAACAGTTATCAATATTCATAGCACTGAACGCAGCCATAACATGTTCTACAGTGAAAACCTTCGCTTCACCATTTTCCAATGTAGTAGCGCGCATAGTGTTCGTCACATTATCAATGTGTGCTCGCACAGAAGGATGACCTTCAATGTCCGTGCGGATAAACACAATTCCTGTATTTTCAGGTGCAGGTTTAAAAACCATATTCACTGGTTCACCGCTATGAAGGCCAATCCCTTGATATGAAATAGCCTGTTTAATTGTTTGTTGTGGCTTACTCATAAGAAAGTCCTTTCATAATCTGAATTCACGTTTACTATACACCAATATGTATTATACCCTATTTGCATAGGTGTTACAAGAAATTTACCATATATTCAATGATTTTGAAAGCATTTTTCACATAATTAACTTTATATAAATTTAATTATAAATAGTACTTTATACACTGCAAAATAAAAAGAGACTTTACTATGCTTTATTCATGCGGCATCTAAATCGACACTGTACAAATATACATGTAAAATCTCTTTATATTTAATAATTAGCGATATACATCTGGCGGAGTTTCAATCTGCTCGCCATAGAAACGACGTGTCCACTTCCAACGGTTATGAAGCCAGAACCAATCTTCAGGATATCTTCTAATATAATCTTCAATAAACTCATTTAAAAGCGTTGTTGTTACTGCTATATCACGTTTTTTATCATCTGTACGCTCCACATAAATTGGTGGATGTACTTCAATCTCATGCTTCTCAGAAAATGGACTATAATGTATTGTCACAAAAATGATAGGTACATCTTGCATACGAGCCAGTACAGCTGGTCCAGCAGCCGTCAATGTTTCATAACCAAAGAATGGTACAAGAACACCATCATCACCAGGATCCTGATCCATAATAAGGCCTAAAAAAGCACCTTTTTTTAGTTCATTGATCATTTCCCGCACACCAGTTTTATAAGTCACATGTTGGTGCATAATCTGACGATATTCATTGATAAACTTATCGGCATCACCATTCTGTTTCATGGCCACAGAAATCAACGGATACCCTTCCGAAGCAAGAACCCCCCCAAGGAGTTCCCAGTTGCCACTATGAACAGCCGCCAAGATTGCGCCTCGACCATTTTCTAAAGCATCATCTAAGTACTCTTTGTTAATAAACTCTACCATATCTTTGTATGCACCATCCTTAATTTCAGGATAGCGTAATACATCAATAATCATGCGACCAAAGCGTGTAGTACTAGCTTTCGCAATGCGTCGAGCTTCCTTGGGGTCATCGGTAATATTACAGAATAGAATATGGCCTATTGCTAGGCGCTTGCGTTTAGGCGGCACTACTAGCCACGCAATTTCACCAAGCAATGTACCAATAGCATATTGCAAACCTTTAGGTAATAAGCAAATAAAGGCACTAAAGATTTTCATAAACCTATACATGGATTATTAGCTCTCCTTAAGCTGTGCTTTCAAAGCGTCAATTTCTTTTTGTAATTGTTTTACAGTTTTCACCATTTCTGGCAAACGATTCTCGTAAGCAGCCAGTTTTAACCATTCTTTATGAGGTCTCATAGGATAGCCCGCCATAATAGAATTAGATGGTACATTACCTGTAATACCAGTCTTTCCAGCAAATTGTACATTATCTCCAATTGTGATATGTCCAGTACAACCAGTTTGACCTGCAAAGATTACATGATTACCACATTTAGTACTACCTGCAATACCAACTTGAGCAATTAAGAAGCAATCTTCACCAATTTCCACATTGTGACCAAGGTGTACAAGGTTATCGATTTTTGTACCACGACGAACTAATGTAGATCCCATTGTAGCATTGTCAATTGTTGTACAAGAGCCAATCTCAACATCATCTTCAAGAATAACATTACCAACTTGTGGAATATGTGTATGTACGCC
>CATWLR010000220.1:0-2979 GCA_958351665.1 Veillonella infantium
TTTCATACCTTGTCCGCTGGTGAACAGCGCCGTGTTTTACTAGCACGGGCTATTATGGCTAATCCGGATTTGCTTATTTTAGATGAGCCTTGCTCTGGTCTTGATTTGCCTGCTCGCGAGCAATTCTTAGCAACTGTTGAGAATATGGCACGAGAGGAACATAAGCCTTTTATTTATGTATCTCATCAAATTGAAGAGATTATGCCCAGTATTACACATGTAGCTATTATTAAAGATGGCCTCATTGTGTATAAAGGCAAGAAGCGGGACATCTTAACAGATGAAATTCTAAGCGACGTATTTGGTATTGATGTATCTGTTGTATGGGAGAAAAATCGCCCATGGATTATAGTTAAATAAGAGCTAAAATTGGGATAATTCATTTTTTCTTAATACAAAAAGGGTACAAATTTAAGTTGTAGATTAGTCTATTTGACTATTCGATAAATTACGATATACACTACAAATCTTGCATTTATTTGTGAGATTGTGTACAGTATATATATTAAATATTCTATTGAATATATTTTGGAGGTTGTCTAGTATGGCAGGTAAAATTTTAGGTACTACAGTTTATTATGATGCAGATTGTAATTTGAGCAAATTGGAAGGCAAAAAAATTACAGTTTTAGGTTACGGTTCTCAAGGTCATGCTCATGCATTGAACTTGAAAGAAAATGGTATGGACGTAACAATTGGTCTTCGTGGTGGTTCTTCTAGCTGGAAAGCTGCAGAAGAAGCAGGCCTTACAGTAAAAGAAACTGCAGAAGCAGTTAAAGGTGCTGACATCGTTATGGTATTGATTCCTGACGAATTACAAGCAGACGTATATGCACAAGATATCGCTCCTAACTTGAAACAAGGTGCATACTTGGCATTTGCTCACGGCTTCAACATTCACTTCGGTAAAATCGTACCTCGTGAAGACATCAACGTATTCATGGTAGCTCCTAAAGGTCCTGGTCATTTAGTACGTCGTACATACCAAGAAGGCTCCGGTGTTCCTTGCTTGTACGCTGTAGAAAAAGATCCATCTGGTGATACTGAAGAAGTTGCATTAGCATGGGCTTCTGGTATCGGTGGTGGCCGTTCCGGTATCTTGGAAACTAACTTCAAATCCGAAACTGAAACTGACCTCTTCGGTGAACAAGCTGTATTGTGCGGTGGTGTTACTGAATTGATCAAAACTGGTTTCGAAGTATTAACAGAAGCTGGTTATGAACCTGTAAACGCTTACTTCGAATGCTTGCATGAAATGAAATTGATCGTAGACCTTATCTACGAAGGTGGTTTCCAAAAAATGCGTAACTCCATTTCTAACACAGCAGAATATGGTGATTACTATGCAGGCCCTCGCGTAATTACTCCAGAAACTAAAGAAGCTATGAAACAAATCTTGGCTGACATTCAATCTGGTAAATTCGCTGACGAATTCTTGGCTGATTCCAAAAATGGTCAAAAATTCCTTAAAGAACATCGTGAAGCAGCAGCTGTTCATCCAATCGAACCAGTTGGTGCAGAACTTCGCAACTTGATGAGCTGGTTGAAATAAGAGATTACTGTAGTAATTTCTTGATAAGCATAAGCTTACTGAAAGCGACCCCATTTGGGGTCGCTTTTTTATTGAGTAATACAAGTACGTATGATATAGTTAACGTAGAGTCAGTGTAGTATATTTTGGTATAAGGAGAGATACTATGAGTTCTACAACTATTATTATCATCGTGGTGGTTGCAGTTATTTGGGCCATTTTGTTTGCCGTATTTATGAAATTCAATAAAAAACGACAAGCCGGTGAACAACAATTTGTACAAGAGAATGCTAATAAAGCGATTCTTCATATTTATGGTAAATCTGTAAAGGTTGATGGTAAGGACCTTTCTACTATTGATCATAAAACTGGTCAATATGGTCAAGTCATTGTGGCATTAACACCAGGAGAACATACCATTGAGTCCGTATATTACACGACGGATAATGTGGGTACTAAAACAAAGAATGTTGAAACACAGCCTGTTACCATCACAATTCCAGTACAAGCAGGTAATGAATATAATGCGGCTATGTATTTCTATTCCGCAGAACAACGTAATGCGTATTATAAAGGTGACGTTGACGATGCCGTTTTAGAAGTTGAACTAGAATTAGAATCTGGTTTTACAGCGAATACTCATGCTTATATCATCGTGTACCGTGAATGTAAATAAATTAGTATAGTAACTGTTTAATAGAGCTATCATTGTGGTAGCTCTATTTTTTATAAATCGTTGTTGGTTATTATCATATTTATTTGTGATATAATAAGAAGATATATGAAAGGAGCATCATTATGGACTTCTATTCCGTTTCCTATGTGGAAAGCCAAATCGCATCTGGTCATACATTAGGGTTCGTTATCTTTGTAGTTATTTTATTAGCCCTTCTCGGAGTAGGCATTCAAGTTTTGCGTAATGGTTTTACAAGCCGTTACCGTGATTTAGCTGTTATATTATCCTTAATTATTGTATTTTTCTTAGGATTAGAATATCAAGAATATGGTCGTATGAAGAATTACTCTGAAGATTCTTCTAGAATGGCTCAATTCTTGCATTCCTTTAGTGCAGACCGTGGTGTTGATGAAGGTCAATTAGCTGTTAATTCCTTAAAGGTACGTAATGGTATGATCTTAAAGGTTAGCGATGCATACTATGAGGTGCAATTTAATCCTGAATTTACTACCTATACAATCACTCGTGTGTATACAGTAAGTCCTACAGACCGAATTCATGATAAAGCGGATGTATTACCATAAGGAGGACCACATATGACAGAAGCTATGGCCGTCTATGGGATGGTCTTTGCCAAACTCGCCATAGGTCTCTTGGCGATTATTTTACAAATTAACTTAATGGGGAAGGGCAATTTAGCGCCAACCTCTGCGTTAGACCAATTACAAAACTATGTACTTGGTGGTATTATTGGTGCCATTATTTACAATGA
>CATWLR010000221.1:0-2967 GCA_958351665.1 Veillonella infantium
ATTTTGGGCTTTGCTTCTGAATTGTCATAAATACGTTTATAGTCGATAGCTCCAATGCCACTAATTGCGATTTGCTGTTGACTCCAGAAATAATGTTTGTTTCTCAAATCTTCCGGTATATCTTTTTCGGATATTTCAAAACCTAAACATTTTGCGGCTTTTTCTAAAATGGCATATCGTTCTATGACTGATTGGGCATTTTCTACTTTGTCAAAACATCCGGATAATATTAAATGACGGACATGTCTTGCATTAACTGGGCATTTAGTAGCTTCATTCGGGTTGTCTGGATCATCCCAATATTTGTACAGCTTTAATTTATACCGGAATATTCGTTCTATAAAGTTTTCAATAGAACTAAATTCTCCGCGTACATTTCGTTCGTTTATAATCCATTCTGTAGCTTTAGCTCCCAACATTTTAATACGAGAAAGAGACCAAAAAATTTTATTGGTTTCATAGTCTGTAATAAAGGTTCCGCCACTTACATTTATATCTGGTGGAACTATTTTTGCTTCACTGCATAGTTCCATCTCACTCATTAATGTAGGAATTTCATCATCTTTAGCCCATTGAAGAGCTATGGTATAAAAAGCTGTAGGGTAATTGGCTTTAAGGTAGGCTCCGGCATAGGCGGTAACAGCGTAAGCGGTTGCATGACTTTTGTTAAAAAGATAACCACCAGCTACCTCAAACATGTGCCATATTGCTTCTGCATCTTCTTTTGGGCAACCATTTTCATTAGCTCCGGCCATAAACTTGTCTCGTAAGGCAAGAATCTTATCTACTTTTTTCTTGGATATAAGTTTTACCAATTTGACACCTTCACCTAAACTGAATTTTCCAACTTCGCGTGCAATCTGTGCTAGCTGTTCCTGGTAACACAGCACACCATAAGTATTCTTCATGGCATTGTATGTTCCCCATAGATATACAGGATCTGCATCTCCCAATTTGCAGTCTACATATTTATCTGTAGATCCGGAATCTAGTGTTGCTGGACGAAATAAGGCATTGGCTGCGATTAAATCTTCAATTTTATCTGGTTGCATACTTACCAAAAATTTAGTCATCCCTTTAGATGAAAACTGGAAGATATTTTGGGTGTATCCCTTTTGCAGTAGTTGATATACTTTAGGATCATCTAGTCCGCTTTGCACGATATTTTGAAAAGTAATATCGGTATGATATTTATCATTACATATATTGATGACAGCTTGTAGTTTTGACAATTCCTTAATACCAAGACAGTCATTTTTTAGTAATCCCTGTTCGTCTAATGAATAACCGTCAAATTCGGAAATCAACACACCGTCTATTTTCTTTATAGGAGTAAAGTCAAAGCATTCCAAATCTTTTCCATCTTTTGAATCTGGGGTCACTAGTAGGGCAGAGGCATGAACTGATGAAGAACGAGGTTGTCCCATCAAAGTACGAATATCTTCAATTACTTGTGGGTACTCCATTATGAAGCTATGTATTTTTTTATTGGTAGCAGCCATTGTAAACAGGTCTGTCCAGCTCATATTGTCATCTTCAAATATAGCTGTGATATAATTTACAATATTTACCGGTACTCGATGTACACGCGCTACATCTTTAAGCACTGCTTTCAACTTTAAAGTCGTAAAGGTTCCGGCAGAAAACACACGTTGTTTACCATCATGGTTATAACGGCGTTCAATATACTCTTTTACCTCTTGTCTACGGTCTGATTGGAAGTCTACATCCACATCTGGAAGGGAACCTCCAGGACCTTGCAAATAACCACTGTCCACAAAACAATCTATGGCTTTCACCTCTGTTGAAGATGTTTTATATTTAACTGATATGACTTTCATTTTTAATTAATCTAACCGTTTACCATAATAGTTACCTTCTGATTTGTATGCCCTTTCAAAATCAATTAGAGCATATTCTGGAATAATCATTTGTTTGGTGATAAAAGCATCTGAAACGATGCCTTCCAGCGTTCTACATCGGCTAAGGGCTACATATAGTTGTCCAGGACAAAAAGTATGTGATACATGAATGATAATTTTATCGAATGTAAGTCCTTGGCTTTTATGAATGGTAATGGCCCATGCCAATGTTAATGGGAATTGAGTACATGAACCAATTTCTTCTTTTACAATCTCATTATCTTTTAAAGTATATTGCGTATTACTCCATGTATAACGCTCAAATTTGATAGTCCGGCCATTATCCATACGTACTGTAATTACGTTATCTTCTAATGCGGTCACAATTCCAAGCATACCATTATAATAACCCTTTAATGAGTCGTTAACTAATGACATAACTCTTGCCCCAACTCGAAGTTTTAAATGTAAATCACATGGTATAGATGATTCTGGGAACTTATCCTTGATAACTATATCATAGTTTCGTATCTCTTGTTCCCCTAATTTGTCGGCATTAATTTTCTCAACATCAGCTTTGTGTGTACAAATATGGATGTATTCGTTATCATAACTGCTACTGATTTTGCGGTCTTTCAATTCGCTTAATAAATCCAGTTCATCGGATGTTACCTGGTAATTACGAATATTGTTGAGTACATTAATAAATTCAGGTTCTGTTTGCCTGAATATTTTTGTTAGCTCTACAATGTGGAAACCTGTGCGTTTGAAAACTAAGGCGTTGAAAAAGAAAAAGCCATCATAAAAGTCAGACAATATTTCTCTTTCTTGTTTCTTTGTTACTGGAGGCAATTGAAAAAGATCGCCAAACATTACCACTTGTACACCGCCAAATGGTTCATCGCTTTCGTAAACCCACCGTAGTTTGCGATCAATGGTGTCCAGAATATCTGGGCGTACCATGCTTATTTCATCAATAATCAGCAATTCCATTTTGAGCAATAGTTCTACCTTGTATTCTGAAAATTTGTTTTCCAGTCGGTCGTAAGGTGTAATAGGTCCAAAAGGAATGCCAAATAGACTATGCAATGTAACGCCCCCTGCA
>CATWLR010000222.1:0-2957 GCA_958351665.1 Veillonella infantium
AGATAAGGCTGTCCCCATCGCATTAACTAGGTATGTACCACCCTTTGTGCCCCACTCGCGAGTATATTTAACAACACTTTCACCACTCAAGGTATCCATAAGAGTTTGATTGGAAGCCATTGGAATGGTTTCTGTAAAGTGTTGCATCCATGTTTGGAAATCGGTATACAACTGCGGCGAAGAAGCTACGATAATCGACATGGAATGAATCAATTGTGGAATCGCCATGCGAGCAATGAAATACACGATAGCACTGATAGTAACAAAGGATAATACAAGACTTAAAGGTCGTCTAATTTTATCTTTCCAACCAGTTTTACTCTTAGGCCACAGCCAGCGTTCATAACGCACAACGAGAATATCGAGGACAAATGCGATACAAGCACCTACTATAAGTGGAACAAAGGCAGTAATAATGGCATCAATAGCATTAGCTATATCGCTAATATGCAGCGCCATCATGATCATAACGCCAGCCAATATAATGGCCCCTATAAGCGGTTTGTAATATTTAAATCGTTTCATATATAACCTACTTTACTATACTCACAATGCATACATTACCAAAACTTAATGAACATTGTATGACCTACGATTGTATGCAAGTTTAGTATAACACAAAAGTCCACCTTATCACATGCTCGGTCCCCCGATGAACACGAGAGCATGATAGAAGGTGGACTTATTGTATACCTAATCTAGATATATCTAGAGATTAGCGATGGATATAAACGTCTACACGACGGTTTTCAGCTTTACCTGCTGCAGTGGAGTTAGTTGCCACTGGTTTAGTGTCGCCATTAGCGATACCAATTAAGCGATCAGCAGATACACCATTGTTTACTAAGTATTGAGCTACGTATTGTACGCGGCGTTCAGACAAGCCAACGTTGTATTGAGGAGTAGCATCAGTATCAGCATTACCCAACAATTTAACTTGGTCTTGAGAGTATTGGTGAGCAGCGTTTACAGCAGCTGTCAAGTTTGGATATTGGTCTGCACGAGCAACATCTTGATCGGAATCGAAGTAGATAGATTCTACATAGTAATCCAATTTAGGAGTTTTGTACATAGGAGCTTCTACTACAGGAGCTGGAGCTGGAGTGTATACAGGAGCTGGAGCTGGAGTTGCTACAGGAGCTACTGTTTTGTGACCACCGAAACGGTAGGACAAGCCAACTACAGGACCTTGGAAGGAGATATTTTCATTATCTGCATGTTTTGTGTTGATATAACGGTAACCAGCGTTGATATCCAAATCTTCGTTCACTTTGTAGCCTAAACCAGCTTCCCAAGTGGAAGTTCTCTTAGTACCTACACCAGCTTTACCATACACTTCTACCTTAGAGCCAAGGTTAGCTTTACCAATTACACCTGCTTGTGCAATGTTGTTAGCTTTAGCGAAGTCATCGCCAGAAATATGAGCATAGCCACCATATACAGCGAAGTTTTTGTTCAAGGATTGAACCAAGTTTACTTCGTGCATTTTGTCGCTATAGCCAATGCCACCCAATTTGTCGTTCAAACCATGGTAAGCATATTGAACAGCAGTTTTGTCAGACAAAGCGTATGTCAAACCACCATCAAAGTTCCATTTTGCATCAGCATTGAAATGTTCAGTTTTTGCTTTAGAATGAGCTGCACCAAGATCAACTTGGAATTCGCCTTTGTTGAATTGAGTTTGTGGAGTTGCGCCAGCTACGGATACGCCTACAGCAGCAACTGCCAATAAAGCTAATAATTTTTTATTCATTATAATTCCCTCCAATAACAGCCTTTAACAATACACAGGCCTTTGGTAATAATATACTTTCATTTTACACAACTTTTCGATAAATTTCAATATCTTTTATGAATTTATCATGAGAATTTCGAATTTTATCTATATGCAGTTGTTATATCTTTCAAATTCAAAAATACAATTATCTTTATAATATTAGGAATATCAAGGGCTAATTATCAAAACTTATGATCTTCCCCTTTATTCTTTTAAGATATATCTTATATTTATCTTATCCTATCTTTAAAATTAAGCGAACAAAAGAAAGCGCCTACGTTTCCGTAGGCACTTTGTATAATACCTGTATTAAATTTTACAAAATATTATTCTATCTACCCTTATTACATAGCATGACATTTCTCACACATTAAATTCTATAGAATATGCTATACTGTTATTATATTTTGTAGAAATTACTATTGTATGTACAGTTATATAGAAGTATATATAGTTATAAGGAGCTATATAGGAGGAACCATGAGTAAAACAGCTTACATTGTACGTCATATTAACTTTGAAAATGCCGGTATTTTAGAGTCAGTCTTGGTGGAGCGAGGGTTTGAACTAACATATATTGAAGCGCCCCTTGCCAATTTTGAACACTATGATGCCAAAAAAGCTGATTTACTCATCGTCTGCGGTGCCCCGATTGGTGCTTATGATGAAAAACTGTATCCATTCTTAACTGATGAAATCAAATTTATTACAGATCGTATTAATAGTAAAAAGCCATTACTAGGCATTTGTTTAGGTGCCCAACTCATATCTCGTATTATGGGTGGTCACGTAGGTCCGATGAAGCATGGTAAGAAAGAAATTGGCTTTAGTCCCATTGAGTATACTACTGAAGGCGCCTCCTCCCCATTAGCCTTGCTAGGCAATGTGCCGGTTCTTCACTGGCATGGCGATGAATTTGAAATTCCGAAAGGTGCCGTTAGACTTGCCAAAACAGAGCTATGCCCAAATCAAGCATTCTCCGTAGACACTCACATTCTAGGCCTTCAATTCCATATGGAGGCTGATCCTGCATTCATTGAAAGTTGGCTTGTGGGCCATTGTGCAGAGCTTTCTAACGCAGGTATCGATATTCCTAAACTCAGAGAAGACGCTAAGTGTCTACGCCACGAATTACCAGCGGCAGGAAGAGCAGCATGTATTGCTTGGCTTGAACAAAACC
>CATWLR010000223.1:0-2954 GCA_958351665.1 Veillonella infantium
AACTGAAATTTAATGTACTTTATAATTAAGCATATAATACAATATAGTAATAATGACAACATCATATATAATATGACAAAAGCAGTACCCCTTCCGGGGTACTGCTTTTATTCAGCGATCTAACTTGGCTAGAATATCTTGGGCAAAGTCTTGGGCCGCTTTAAAATCGTCTTCATTTGGGTGTACTGCAGCTTGTTTGTGACGTGCATCGCGATCAGCAGATTGACCGTGGCTATGCCCTTTCGGGAACATCTTGTACATCATTTCGATAACCTTAGGATCTACCTTACCTTGGCAAATGAAGGTTCCTACAGGCTCTACGCCATCGGGTAAACAATTTGCTGCATTGATTAAGCTCTCCTTAGCATGTGCCATTTGCGGTGGTACGCCAGCTGTTGCAAACAGAGCAATGTGAGGGTTATGCAATGTGCCTAGTACATCACGGGCCTCTTTATTAGCTGTCCCTTTATCCACCCAAAATCCTGCAAATACAAGATCATAGGATGATACATCGGGTGGCAACTCTTTCATAGATACGCAAGGCGTATCTGCTGGCAATACACTAGTAATAGCCTCTGCCACTTGTTTAGTATTTCCCGTAAGGGATGAATATATAACAATAGACTTCATGTCTTACCTCCTATTTACTATATATATCTATTATAGGACATGTATGACATGCTTTTAATAAAATAAATCACAATAGTATATAGAACGATATAGAACGGAATTTCATATATTGCCACGTACTATTTTACTATTCACAAAAGAGATATAGCATTCAAAATCATCATATATACATCCCATGTAGTATTTTCTAGCATTTATAACTATATCGATAAATTTAAGCATGCTATATTCATAATTTTCTAAATGTCAATATTGAATGTATAGAATTTTTTCGCTATAATCGTAACATAATGTATAAGCTCAATAGGAAAACTACAATATATAGTAGTTTTCTTATTTTTCTGATTAGACTTAACTTAAAGATATTTTATACTTTTCAGTCTAATCTTATATATGCTTAGATTAACAGTTTTATTACTTTTAAGACTCAAGGGGAACAGTAATGGAGATTATGATCAAGAAACGGGATGGCCATTTCGAGCCGTTGTCCGTTGAAAAAACGAAACGTATGATTGCCTTCGCATGTTTGGGGTTAGATTCTTGTGATCCACTAGAATTAGAAATGGATGCGAAGTTACAATTCGTTGATGGTATGACTACTAAAGAGATTCAAAAAACTTTAGTACAAACAGCTATCGAAAAGGTTATCTCTAAAAAAGACGACGGTTTCGGCAACCAAGTTAATAAAATGAACCAAGATTGGCAATTCGTAGCAGCTCGTCTATTCTTGTTCGACCTCTATAAAGAAGCTGCTATCACTCGTCGCTACAAAGCGTTTGGTTATGGCAACTTCCCAAATCTTGTACACATGCTTGTAGAAGAGAAAAAATACGCTGACTTCTTCGTTACAGAATATACACCTGATGAATTGCAAGAGTTAGGCGATTACATCAAACCTAAACGCGACTACCTCTTTAACTATGAAGGTCTTAAATTATTGGCTGACCGTTACTTAGTAAAAGGCTTCAACAAAGAAATCTTTGAATTGCCACAAGAACGCTTCATGGCTATCGCTATGCACTTGGCATTGGTAGAAGGCAAAAACAAAGTAGAATACGCTAAGAAATTCTACGATTTGATGAGCCAATTAAAAATGACAACAGCTACACCTACATTGGCAAACGCTGGTACACCATTCCATCAATTGTCCTCTTGCTTTATCTCTGGTGTAGATGACAACTTATGGTCCATTTACGACGTAAACAGCAAGTTCTCCCGCGTATCTAAACACGGTGGTGCTCTTGGTATCTACCTTGGTAAAGTTCGCGCATTGAACTCCGATATCCGTGGTTTCAAAAACTCCTCTGGTGGCGTTATTCCTTGGATCCGTTTGTACAACGATACAGCGGTTGCGGTAGACCAATTAGGTAAACGTAAAGGCGGCGCTACAGTAACACTCGATATTTGGCACAAAGACTTCTACGAATTCGTAGAACTTCGCACAAATAATGGTGACGATCGTCGTAAAGCGCACGATATCTTCCCTGCTATCTCCGTTCCAAACATCTTTATGGAACGTATGATCGCTCGTGAAAACTTCACACTCTTCGATCCTCATGAAATCTTGGCTGTAAAAGGCTATGCCTTAGAAGACTTCTACGATACAGACGATAACAAAGAGTTCACAAAACGTTACCTTGAATGTGAACAAGATCCTAATTTACACGGCATCGAAGTGCCAGCATTAGACATGATGAAAAAAATCATGCGCTCCGCTGTTGAAACTGGTACACCATTTATCTTCTTCCGCGACACTGTAAACGCTGCAAACCCTAACAAACATGCAGGTATGATTTATGCATCTAACTTGTGCCACGAAATCGCACAAAACGTTGGCTTCACAAACCTTGCTGAAGAAATCATCAACGAAGACGGCACTATCACTACTAAAACAAATACAGGCGACATGGTTACATGTAACTTGAACTCCATCAGCCTTGGTCGCATTTCTGACGAAGAATTAGAAGAAAATATTGCTCTTCAAATCCGCATGTTAGACAATGTTATTTCCATCAACCAAGCACCAGTTCCAGAGTCTCGCATGACATCTGATAAATACCGTGCTATTGGTCTTGGCACATCTGGTTACCACCACTACCTTGTAAACCACGATATCCAATGGGAGTCTGATGAACATATCGAAGTAGCGGACAAGTTGTTCGAAAACATCGCGTACTATTCCATCAAAGCTTCCATGGAATTGGCGAAAGAAAAAGGTGCATACCCTGCATTCAAAGGTTCCGAATGGGAAACTGGTGAATACTTCACACGTCGTGGCTACACATCCGATCGTTGGAAACAATTGGCTGCAGACGTTGCAAAAT
>CATWLR010000224.1:0-2950 GCA_958351665.1 Veillonella infantium
CTATTATATAGCTTATATAGGAGCCGCCCTAGCAGTATTAACAAAAGGTCCTATTGGATTTTTATTGCCAGGACTCATCATCCTCATATATTTAGCTATATCACATAATCTCAAAGAATTATTACATCTTAAAATACCAGTAGGCTTATTACTACTTACTTTCATAGGTGGGAGTTGGTATATCTATATGTATACAATGCATGGTAGTGATTTTATCAATGTATTTTTGGGAGTCCATAACTGGTTACGTGCCACTGTGTCAGAACATCCCCAATTCAATGTATGGTATTACTACATTATTGTAACACTCATCGCCCTATTCCCATGGTCTTTTATTGTATCCTGTAAGCTTTATACACAAAGAAAGAGCTTACAAAAACACAATCATATAACCCCCTTCACCACCTTTTTAGGTATATGGGCCTTAACTGTACTTATATTCTTTACTTGTATGGCTACTAAGTATACAACATATACCTTCCCAGCTCTTGCACCTATGACAATACTTATTGCGATAGTATGTAAACCACATTATCGTTTCATTCGGAAAGCAGCACTATTAACTGTAATGTTGTATGGTATATTAACCTATACAGTAGCGATGCCGCTAATGAATCATGCATCGTCTGTTATTACCAGTCAATACATCCTCAATACTATTTCCGATAATGCAATGATTATCAGTGCGCGTCATGATTATCGTGTATCAACTACGTACTATAGCAATCACACAATTTATAAATTGGAAGCAACCTCAGATAATTCTATAAATCCTATGAGTTTATCATGGGATGCCAAAAAAATCATGCCCTTAGCTTATGCTAACGAATTACCTTCCAATACCGCCATCTATTTATTAACAGATTCTGATCAGTTTCCTAATAGTCTAGATAAATCAGAATGGACATGTATTGAAAGCAATGCAGAAGGAGACATATATAAACACAATAAATAGCTATCGAAAATACTATACTCCATCAAAAATTTTCTTGACATCTAAACTCCTATCTAATATACTATACAAGTACCTGTTACACAACAGAATACATGGAGAGGTGTCCGAGCGGCTGAAGGAGCATGATTGGAAATCATGTGTGCGGTTATCCCGTACCCAGGGTTCAAATCCCTGTCTCTCCGCCATATTAAAAGCAGTGCTTAGGCACTGCTTTTTTATTATTCCAAAAGAAGAGGTAATACTAATATATCACCTCTTTTATTATATTTACATTACTATTTCCGTTTCTATATAACATACCACAAGCTAATAATCTTTTACTAAAATCTAAAAAGGCTATTCCTATGTAAAGGAATAGCCTTTCTATTTACTTACTAGTTATTTATGAATTTTTTTAGCAATATCACCGATGATTTCAGGTGTTGTTCGACAGCATCCACCTATAATATTAGCACCGGCCTCGCGCCATGAATCTACATAATCAACAAAGGATCCTGGGTCACCATACCAAGTCTTAGTTTCACTATCATAACTTTCACCAAGATTTGGATATACAGCAATTGGTTTATCAGTGACTGTACGAACATCCTTAACCAAAGACTCTACATATTCAGGTTTAGTACAATTGATACCAATGCCAGTTATAGGACGAACCTTATCAATCATTTCCGCGCATTTAATGATTGTTTCTCCACTAGAGACATGATGTTCATCCTTACAAGAGAAGGCAATCCATCCAGGAATCCCTCTTGATGTATATGGATCAGACATGGCCCGAGCAATAGCAATAGCTTCATCATAGGATGGTATTGTTTCAAAGGATAGTATATCAGGATTTTCTTCACAGAATAAGGCTAAGCGAGGAATATGGAACACCTCGAGATACTCAGTTTGTACGCCAGGATAACCACGGTACTCAGAGCCATCCGCCAAAAAAGCTCCGTATGGGCCTACAGAGGCTGCTACTAATGGTTTAGGTAATGCACCTTCGGAAAAATATTTAACGCCGTCTGCTGTTTCTTCTCCTAGCTTAATGCCTCTAAGTGTAAGAGCCCCACTTGCCTTGGCTTCCACGAACTCATTACGAGCTTGTATTGCTAGACGAACAGATAATTTAACGAGTTCTATGGCCTCTTCCGTACCAAGCCCTAATCCTTTAAAGCCTGCTACAGTTGCTTGATAGCCAGAGCTTTGAATAATGTCTGCTCCAGCTGCTAAGTAGGAAATATGTATTTTCTTGATGATATCCGGTTGATCCATAAGAACCTTAGCAGACCACAACTTATGTTGAAGATCGCAGCCATAATGTTCTAATTCTGACCCTAACCCACCATCTAAAACGAGGGCGCCCTTCTGTTTAATTATATCTAAAAATGCTCTTCGTTTAGCCATCATATCACCCATTCTATACTTTGCCTCTTACAACTTGAGGCTTACCAAGCGTATTATATCAAATAATACGCTTGGGTACTATCTACAAACTATTTTAACACCTCTGCTGGTGGTTCTTTACCAAACCATTTTTTATAAATCTCAGCATATTTGCCATTTGCTTTAATCTTAGCTAGACCATCATTAATTTTAGCAAGGATCTCTGTATTACCTTTTTTCACAGCAATACCAAGTGGTGCCGCATCATAGTCTTCTCCAGTGACTTTTGCGATACCTTTACCCTTCCCATTAACATAATATTCGTTTACCGGCGTATCATTAATAACTACATCGACGCCTTTATTTTGTAGTTCTAAAAAGGCATCAACGATGATATTGAACTGGCGTACATCAGCATTTGGAATCTTGCTAGCAATCTCAGCACCCGTAGAACCAATAGATACGCCGATACGCTTGCCTTCTAGATCCTTAAAGCTATTAATATTTGTGTTATCTATATTAACAACGAGACCATTACCTGCAATATAGTATGGTTTACTGAAATCTACAGATTTTGCTCGTTCTTCAGAAATAGTCATATCCGAAATAGCGATGTCGATGGTA